>NZ_JALBYS010000001.1:0-284039 GCF_022678525.1 Serratia sp. PGPR-27
TATTCGTTTCCTGAAACACCTGGAGCGTTGCCGCGTGCTGCTGCACCTGGTGGACATCGCGCCGATCGACGAATCCGATCCGGTGGAAAACGCCAAAGTCATCATCAACGAGTTGAACCAATACAGCGAAAATCTGGCGCAGAAGCCGCGCTGGCTGGTGTTCAACAAAATTGATGTGATTGGTGAGGAAGAAGCCGCCGAACGCGCCAAGGCGATTGTGGAAGGCATGGGCTGGGAAGGGAAGTACTACATGATCTCCGCCGCCAACCGCGAAGGCGTCAACGCGCTGTGCTGGGACGTGATGAACTTCATCAACACCCAGCCGAAAGCGATGGCGATCGAAGAAAGCGCACCGGAAAAAGTCGAATTCATGTGGGATGACTACCACCGCGAGCAAATCGCGGAAGTGGAAGCCGAAGCGGAAGATGACTGGGATGACGACTGGGACGAAGACGACGACGAAGGCGTCGAAATCATTTACCAGAAGTAATTCGGTGATAAAGGGCTCAGCAACGCTGGGCCCTTATTATTTGAGCGCCTTTTCCGGCAGCCAGCACTGGGCATTCAGGCCGCGCGCATCGCGGCGGTTTTCCAGCGTCAAACGCCCCTGGTGCAGTTGCGCGATGCGGATCACGATATTCAGGCCCAGTCCGCTGCCGCCGTAGCGTTGATCCATGCGGCGAAACGCCTGCGTCAGCTCCCCGACCATCTCTTCCTTGATCCCCGGGCCATCGTCGATGACCTGCAGCAGATAGCCGTTGTCTTGCGGCGTTAACCGCACCTGTATCGAGCTGCCTTCCGGGCTGTAACGGTGGGCGTTTTCGACCAGGTTGCGCAGCAGCAGCCGCAGCAGCACCGGATCGCCGTTCACTGTGGCAGCAGCCGGCAATTGCCAGCCCAGCGTTTGCCCGCGTTGGGCGGCCATTTCGTCGAGCTCTTCGCGCAGCGGCTGGATCACATCGGCCACCCAATCGAAATGCTGATAATGGCCGCTGGCGAAGTCTTGCCCGGCGCGCGACAGCATCAGCAACTGCTCGACGGTATGCATCAGCTGATCGATGCGGGCGATCAGCGCCTGGCTGCCCTTGACGCCCTGTTTTTCCATCAATTCCAGATGCAGGCGGATGCCGGCCAGTGGCGTGCGCAGTTCGTGGGCGGCGTCGGCGGTGAACAGGCGTTCCTGTTGAATGGTGTTGTCCAACCGTGAGAACAGCTGATTGAGCGCATTGGTGACGGCCACCATTTCCTGGCTATCGCTGGTGATCGGCAGCGGCGTCAGGTTATCGGCAGAGCGCTTTTCCAGCCGCTGCTGCAGTTGGTTGAGTGGGCGGATGATCCAGCTGATAGCCCAGAATGACGCCAACAGGGTGACGATCATCATGATCAGCGAAGGCGCCAACAGCGATGCGATGGCCTCGGCGATCTCGGTATCGACGCGTTCGGTACGCACTTTGGCGGACAGGGTTTCGTCCACCAGGAAGCTGATCTGCTCCTGGCTTTCGTGCCACAGCCAGAAGGCGCTGATGAGTTGCGTGACCAGCAGGATCAGCGCCAGCATCAGCAGCAGGCGGCGGCGCATGCTGATCATGACGAGGGTTCCAGGCGGTAGCCGATGCCGCGCACGGTGCGAATGCGATCCTTGCCCAGTTTGCGGCGCAGGTTGTGGATATGCACTTCCAGGGTGTTGGAACCTAAATCATCTTGCCAGGTGTAGAGATCCTGCTGCAGGAGTTCGCGGTTGACCGTCTGCCCGGCACGCATGATCAGGCGCGCCAGAATGGCGAACTCTTTCGGCGTGACCTCCACCGGCTGCTGTTGCAGATAGACCTGCTGGCTGGAGAGATTCAACTGCAGGTCATCCACCTGCATCAGATTGTCGCTGTGGCCCTGGTAGCGCCGCAGGAGAGCGCGCACGCGCGCCTGCAGCTCAACCAGCGCGAAGGGTTTGACCAGGTAGTCGTCGGCGCCGGCGTCCAGCCCATCGACGCGGTCTTCCAGGGCGTCGCGGGCGGTCAGGATCAGCACCGGCAGATCGATCTGCTGGCGGCGCCACTGCCGCAGCAGCGCTGCGCCGTCCATGTCCGGCAGGCCGAGATCCAGGATCACCATGCTGTATTGGCTGGTGATGAGCAGGCTGCCGGCCTCCGCCGCCGTGGCGGCGCAGTCGCACACGTAACCCTCGCCGGTCAGCGCCAACGCCAGCCCTTGTTGCAGCAGTTCATCATCTTCAACGACCAGCAGCTTCATGGCGATCCTCAGTTGTTTTGGTAAATATCCCGATACAGGCGGCTTTCGAAACGCACCAGCGGCGCGCGGCGCTGTTTCTGATCTTCCGGCGGCACGGCGTAGCCGGAGAGATACTGCACGAAGGCCATGCGCTGGCCGCTGGCGGTAGTGATGAAGCCCGCCAGGTTATAGACGCCCTGCAGCGCGCCGGTCTTGGCCGACACCTTGCCGTCTACGCCGGCCTCGTGCAGGCCGCCGCGGTAGCGCAGGGTGCCGTCATAGCCGGACAGCGGCAGCATCGAGATAAAGTTCAGCTCGTTGTCGTGCTGCGCGATGTACTGCAGCGCCTGCATCATGGTCGCCGGGGCCAGCAGGTTGTGGCGCGACAGGCCGGAACCGTCGGCGATGATGGTGTTGCCCAGATCGATGCCGGCCTTCTGGCGCAGCACCTGCCGTACCGCATCGGAACCGGCTCGCCAGGTGCCCGGCACGCCGAAGCGTTCGTGGCCGATGGTGCGGAAGACGGTATCGGCGATCATGTTGTCCGATTTCTTCAGCATGATTTTCAACAGATCGTGCAGCGGCGCCGACTGGGTTTGCGCGATCACCGTGCCGGTGATGCCGGGGCGCGTCTGGCGTTTCAAATGCCCGTCGATCTGGATGTCGGCCTGCTTCAGCTCGTCTTTCAGGATGGCGCCCGCATAGCTGGCACCGTCCTGGATGGCGAAGGCCAGCGGCAGCGGTTCGCTGCGCTGCGTCAGACAGCCGGTCAGGGTAAAGCGGTTCAGCTCGCCCGGCACCACGTCCAGCTCGCAGTACTGCGCGTCTGCCGAGCCGCGCGCCAGGGTGCGCACCTGGCTAAACATATTAACCGGATAATAGGAGGCGACGCGGATAAACGCCATGTCGCCCGGATTCGGCGCGCTGTACAGCGAGACCGAGAAACAGTTGCGATCGACAATGGCGGCGGCCGGCGGCGCGCTGAAGCACTGCGTCAGATCGTTCCACGGCCAGCCGGGCGCCTTGTCATGGCTGGCGAAGACCGAGGTATCGACCAGCACGTCGCCGCTGATTTGGCGCACGCCCTGCTTTTTCAGGACGGCCACCATATTGCGCAGGCTCTGGCGTTTGAAGGTCGGATCGCCGCTGAAGCGGGCGATCAGGTTGCCGCGCAGCACGCCGTCGCGGATATCACCCTGGCTCTCCAGCGTGGTGGTGAAACGGTAATCGGGCCCGAGTTGCAGCAATGCCGCCAGCGCCGTCAGCACTTTTTGGGTACTGGCCGGCAGCGCCATTTGCTGAGAGTGGTAATCGATCGTCGGCGCACCGGCGCCGATCTTCTGAACGACCAGGGCAAGGTTGGCCCCATCAGGCAGATATTGTGTGTACTCTTCAACCGGGGCCGCATTCGCATTCAGAACAAATGCGCAAGCCAATGCACTGACAATTCGTGAAAAACGCATAATCTCGGGATAACAGCTGGATAACGTGCCGTCATACTACGGTGCAATCAGGGAAAAAGTAAACGATGACCCTCAAGGAACTCTAGGCTAAAATGCGTATCAAAATGCAAAACCGATCTTGGCTTGGGCTCCGTTCCGAGTCAGGTTTCTTTTGTTTGTCGCCTGGAGGCGGGTGGCGCTATGCCAACCGTGTTTTCATACGAATACGTCAGGATGACGGTTATTTGAACAGGAAAGATTTAGAGGTATTTATACGATGAACCAAATTCCGATGACCTTGTTTGGCGCTGAAAAACTGCGCGAAGAGCTCGAATATCTGAAAAGCGTGCGCCGCCCGAAAATCATTGCGGATATCGCTGAAGCGCGTGAACACGGCGACTTGAAAGAAAATGCCGAGTACCATGCCGCCCGCGAGCAGCAGGGTTTCTGCGAAGGCCGCATTCAGGAAATCGAAGCCAAACTGTCCAATGCGCAGGTGATCGATATCACCAAGATGCCGAACACCGGCCGGGTGATCTTCGGCGCCACCGTATCGGTGATGAATCTGGACAGTGAAGAAGAAGTGACTTACCGCATCGTTGGCGACGATGAGGCCGATTTCAAGAAAAATCTGATTTCGGTAAACTCGCCGATGGCGCGCGGCCTTATCGGCAAAGAGCAAGACGATGTGGTGGTGATCAAAACCCCAGGCGGCGACGTGGAATACGAGATCCTGAAGGTCGAGTATCTCTGATCGGGACCGTTGGTCATTAATGCGCCAACGTTTTGTAAAGATAGGAAAAAGGCCGCAAGCGGCCTTTTATCTTGGTCAGGCGCATGGCACCTTTTCGTTAACCTGATGGTTATTAACGCGGTAGACTGATCTTGCGCTCTTTCGACGGGCGGTAAAGAATAAGCGTACTGCCGATAACTTGCACATTGCAGGCGCCCGTTTCACGCACGATAGCGTCGGCGATCAGGGTTTTGGTTTCGCGATCTTCAGCGGCGATTTTTACCTTGATCAGCTCATGATGCTCCAGAGCCTGTTCAATTTCAGCCAGCACCCCTTCGGTAAGACCGTTATTGCCCAGCATCACCACCGGTTTTAACGGATGCGCCAGGCCTTTCAGGTGCTGTTTTTGTTTATTATTCAGATTCATTGTCTTTTTTGCTTAAGTTGGGATTGAAAACGGTACATTCTACCGCCATCTCATGTATATCACCAAATCGGTCTTCACCGGTGTGAGTCTACGTGAGCAGCGACCCTGACATAAGACTCTTTTTATGATAGTTGGAAAACGAGATGGCTAATAAAAAGCGTTCGGCTAGCTCCAGTCGCTGGTTACAAGAACACTTTAGCGATAAATATGTACAGCAGGCGCAGAAAAAGGGACTGCGTTCCCGTGCCTGGTTTAAACTTGATGAAATACAGCAGAGCGACAAACTGTTCAAACCGGGCATGACCGTGGTTGACCTGGGCGCCGCACCGGGCGGCTGGTCGCAGTATGTGGTCACCCAAATCGGCGGTACCGGGCGCATCATCGCCTGTGATATTTTGCCAATGGATCCTATCGTTGGCGTCGATTTCCTTCAGGGCGATTTTCGTGATGAACTGGTGCTGAAGGCACTGTTGGAACGAGTAGGCGAGAGTAAGGTTCAGGTGGTCATGTCCGATATGGCCCCGAATATGAGTGGCACCCCGGCGGTCGATATTCCAAGGTCGATGTATCTGGTGGAGTTGGCGCTGGATATGTGTCGTGATGTCCTCGCACCAGGCGGAAGTTTCCTGGTGAAGGTGTTCCAGGGAGATGGCTTTGACGAGTACCTACGGGAAATTCGCTCCCTGTTTACGAAGGTTAAGATTCGTAAGCCAGACGCTTCCCGCGCCCGTTCGCGCGAAGTGTACATTGTAGCGACAGGGCGCAAACTGTAGTACCCTAACGCTGTTTGTTAACACAGTTGTAAGATGAGGTTAATCCCTTGAGTGACATGGCGAAAAACCTAATTCTCTGGTTAGTCATCGCGGTAGTGTTGATGTCTGTATTCCAGAGCTTTGGGCCCAGCGAGTCGAATGGCCGTAGGGTGGATTACTCTACCTTCATGTCCGAACTGACCCAGGACCAGGTTCGCGAAGCGCGAATCAACGGACGTGAAATTAACGTTACCAAGAAAGACAGTAACAAATACACGACCTACATCCCTGTCAACGATCCTAAGTTGCTGGATACGTTGTTAACGAAGAATGTGAAAGTTGTCGGCGAGCCGCCTGAAGAGCCGAGCCTGCTGGCTTCTATCTTTATCTCCTGGTTCCCGATGCTGTTGCTGATCGGGGTCTGGATCTTCTTTATGCGGCAAATGCAGGGCGGCGGCGGCAAGGGCGCGATGTCCTTTGGCAAGAGCAAGGCCCGCATGCTGACGGAAGACCAGATCAAGACCACTTTCGCCGATGTCGCCGGGTGTGACGAAGCGAAAGAAGAGGTGAGCGAACTGGTGGAATACCTGCGCGAACCGAGCCGTTTCCAGAAGCTGGGCGGCAAGATCCCGAAAGGCGTGCTGATGGTTGGCCCGCCGGGGACCGGTAAAACGCTGTTGGCGAAAGCGATCGCCGGCGAAGCGAAGGTGCCGTTCTTCACCATTTCCGGTTCCGACTTCGTCGAAATGTTCGTCGGCGTGGGCGCATCCCGCGTGCGTGACATGTTCGAACAAGCGAAGAAAGCCGCGCCGTGCATCATCTTCATCGATGAAATCGACGCCGTCGGCCGCCAGCGTGGTGCCGGCCTGGGTGGCGGTCACGATGAGCGCGAGCAGACCCTGAACCAGATGCTGGTTGAGATGGACGGTTTCGAAGGCAACGAGGGCATCATCGTCATCGCGGCCACCAACCGTCCGGACGTGCTTGACCCCGCGCTGCTGCGCCCGGGCCGTTTCGACCGTCAGGTCGTGGTCGGGCTGCCGGATGTGCGTGGCCGTGAGCAGATCCTGAAGGTGCACATGCGCCGCGTGCCGTTGGCTGCCGACATCGACGCCTCCGTCATTGCGCGCGGTACGCCGGGCTTCTCCGGTGCCGATCTGGCCAACCTGGTCAACGAAGCGGCGCTGTTCGCCGCCCGCGGCAACAAGCGCGTGGTGTCGATGGTGGAGTTCGAGAAAGCCAAAGACAAGATCATGATGGGTGCGGAACGCCGCTCCATGGTAATGACCGAAGCGCAGAAAGAGTCGACCGCGTATCACGAAGCGGGCCACGCCATCATTGGCCGCCTGGTTCCTGAACATGATCCGGTACATAAAGTGACGATCATTCCTCGTGGCCGTGCGCTCGGCGTGACCTTCTTCCTGCCGGAAGGGGATGCGATCAGCGCCAGCCGTCAGAAGCTGGAGAGCCAAATCTCCACCCTGTACGGCGGCCGTCTGGCGGAAGAGATCATCTACGGGCCGGAAAAAGTCTCTACCGGTGCGTCGAACGACATCAAAGTGGCGACCTCCATCGCCCGCAACATGGTGACCCAATGGGGCTTCTCCGAGAAGCTGGGGCCGCTGCTGTATGCGGAAGAAGAGGGTGAAGTGTTCCTGGGCCGCTCCGTGGCCAAGGCGAAGCACATGTCGGATGAAACCGCGCGTATCATCGACCAGGAAGTGAAGTCGCTGATCGAACGTAACTACACGCGTGCTCGCTCGCTGCTGATGGAAAACATGGACATCCTGCACTCGATGAAGGATGCGCTGATGAAGTATGAAACCATCGATGCGCCGCAGATCGACGATCTGATGAACCGCAAAGACGTGCGTCCGCCGGCGGGCTGGGACGATGCGAACAAAGGCAACAGCTCCGACAACGGCGGCACCCCGAAAGCCCCGACGCCGGTAGATGAGCCGCGCACCCCAACGCCGGGCAACACCATGTCCGAACAGCTCGACAAGTAACAACGGCTGTGTAATAACATCAAACCCCGGTACGCCGGGGTTTTTTTTTGCCCGGCGGGCAGTGAACCAGGCAACAGTAAGGTGGACCAACCATGCAGTTAACCGTGCGCGACATGACGCTCAATCTCTCCCATCCACAGGTGATGGGCATCCTCAACGTGACGCCGGATTCGTTTTCCGACGGCGGCCGCCACAACACCCTGAACCAGGCGCTGGTGCATGCGCATGCGCTGATTTCGGCCGGCGCCACGATGATCGACGTCGGCGGCGAATCGACAAGGCCGGGGGCGGCGGAGGTGAGTGAAGAGGAAGAATTGGAACGGGTCGTGCCGGTGGTGGAAGCGCTGGCGCAGCGCTTCGAGGTCTTTATCTCGGTCGATACCTCGAAGGCGGGCGTGATCCGCGAATCGGCGCAGGCCGGCGCCCATCTGATCAACGACATTCGTTCGCTGCAGGAGCCGGGCGCCCTGGCGGCGGCGGCGGAAAGCGGCCTGCCGGTCTGTCTGATGCACATGCAGGGGCAGCCGCGCACCATGCAGCAGGCGCCGCACTACGACGATCTGATCGCCGACGTTCAGGCGTTTTTCGAACACCATATCCGGCGCTGTAACGAGGCGGGGATAACAAATCAGAAATTGCTGCTCGACCCCGGCTTCGGTTTCGGTAAAAATTTGTCGCACAACTATCAGCTTCTGGCTCGGTTGTCGGAGTTTCATCGTTTTGGTTTGCCGCTGTTGGTCGGCATGTCGCGCAAATCGATGATTGGACAACTGCTGAACGTGCCGCCGGATCAACGGGTTATCGGCAGCGTGGCCTGCGCGGTGATCGCGGCGATGCAGGGTGCGCAGATTGTCAGAGTGCATGACGTTAAAGAAACCGTCGAGGCGATGCGTGTCGTCGAGGCAACACTTTCAGCTAAGGGACAGTAGAGACATGAGCGAGCGCAAATATTTTGGCACCGACGGCATCCGTGGCAAGGTCGGGGACAGCCCCATCACGCCGGACTTCGTGCTGAAGCTGGGCTGGGCGGCCGGTAAAGTGCTGGCGCGTCACGGTTCCCGCAAGATCATCATCGGTAAGGATACGCGCATCTCCGGTTATATGCTGGAGTCCGCTCTGGAAGCCGGTCTGGCGGCCGCCGGATTGTCCGCCTCCTTCACCGGGCCGATGCCTACGCCGGCGGTGGCTTATTTGACGCGTACCTTCCGCGCCGAAGCGGGCATCGTCATCTCCGCCTCGCATAACCCGTTCTATGACAACGGCATCAAGTTTTTCTCGATCGACGGCGCCAAGCTGCCGGACAACGTCGAAGAGGCAATTGAAGCCGAGATGGAAAAACCGCTGACTTGCGTGGAGTCCTCGGAGCTGGGTAAAGCCAGCCGCATCATCGACGCCGCCGGCCGCTATATCGAATTCTGCAAAGGCACCTTCCCGAGCGAGTTGAGCCTGAAAGGGCTGAAAATCGTGGTCGACTGCGCCAACGGCGCGACTTACCACATCGCGCCGAGCGTGCTGCGCGAGCTGGGCGCTACGGTGATCGCCATCGGCGTTGAGCCGGACGGCATGAACATCAACGAGAAATGCGGCGCTACCGATGTGCGTCAGTTGCAGGAGCGCGTGCTGCAGGAAAAAGCGCACGTTGGCCTGGCGTTCGACGGCGACGGCGACCGCGTGATGATGGTGGATCACCTGGGCAATAAGGTGGACGGCGATCAGATCCTGTACATCATCGCCCGCGAAGGCCTGCGCCAGGGTCAGCTGCGCGGCGGCGCGGTCGGCACCCTGATGAGCAATATGGGGCTGGAGCTGGCGCTGAAACAGCTGGGCATTCCGTTCGCTCGCGCCAAAGTGGGCGACCGTTACGTGCTGGAGAAGCTGCAGGAGTTAGGCTGGCGCATCGGTGCGGAAAACTCCGGCCATGTGATCTTGCTGGACAAAACCACCACCGGCGACGGCATCGTGGCCGGGTTGCAGGTGCTGACCGCCATGGTGCGCAACCACATGAGCCTGCATGACCTGTGCAGCGGCATGAAGCTGTTGCCGCAGATCCTGGTCAACGTGCGTTTCGCCGGCGATCACAATCCGCTGGAGTCCGAAGCGGTGCGCAAGGTCACCGAGCAGGTGGAAGCCGAGCTGGCCGGCCGCGGCCGGGTGCTGCTGCGCAAATCGGGCACCGAACCGCTGATCCGCGTGATGGTGGAAGGCGAGGACGAGCAGCAGGTGACCGCGCTGGCGCATCGCATCGCCGATGCGGTGAAATCCGCAGGTTAAAACAGACAGTTAGCCGCCGGGCTTGGCATCGTTGAGCCCGAACAGGCGATTGTTGGCGTTTTTTTCCGCAAACGCGCCGGCGGCTGCAAATTGCCCTTGCGCGGGTTGGCGGCTTTGGTTAGTATTCACACCCGCTTCAGTAGGCAGTTTATAAACACGCCTGCTTGATGAGTGTGAAGCATTTGGCATGCGGTGAGGCCGCAAGGATACGGGTACTACTATGTACGAAGCTCTTCTGGTAATTTTCCTGCTGATTTCAATCGGGCTGGTTGCTCTGATTATGTTGCAGCAAGGTAAAGGCGCTGATATGGGAGCCTCTTTCGGAGCAGGTGCATCAGGCACGTTGTTCGGTTCGAGTGGTTCCGGTAACTTTATGACCCGCATGACTGCTGTATTGGCGACGCTGTTCTTCGTCATCAGCCTGATTCTGGGCAACCTCAGCAGCAACCAAAGCAAGAAAGGCAGCGAGTGGGAAAACCTCGGTCAGCCGGTGAAAACTGAGCAGACAACCGCGCCGGCAGTACCTGCCAAGCCGAGCAGCGACATCCCGCAGTAAGCCGCAAAAAGTTTGTAAACGGTGGTTGTGAACTCGAAAGAACAACGGCCGTTAGCAGTAAGAATCAGTACCGAGGTGGTGGAATTGGTAGACACGCTACCTTGAGGTGGTAGTGCCCTAACGGGCTTGTGGGTTCGAGTCCCATCCTCGGTACCAAATCCCAGAGATAACTTGCAATTTTGCGATTATCGGCGTAGTATTTGCCACGTTTTCGGACGCGGGGTGGAGCAGCCTGGTAGCTCGTCGGGCTCATAACCCGAAGGTCGTCGGTTCAAATCCGGCCCCCGCAACCACTTTCCTTTAAGTGTTTATTTTCAAATACACTTTTCGATTGAAATCCGCTTTTCTCGATCAACATTTGAAAATGACACTTGCTCGAAAGTTGTACCGAGGCCGCCTAGCGGCAAACAGGGTCCAGTTGCATAAAGCCCCGATTTTTCGGGGTTTTTTGTTATTTGGCAACAGAATCACTGGGCTATTTAGCCCTTTTTTTATGTCTTGGGGGTGGGCTTGTCCACATTAGAGCAACAGTTAACAGAGATGCTTTCGGCACCCGTAGAAGCGTTGGGCTTTGAGCTTGTAGGCATCGAATTCATTCGTGCGCGCCAATCGACGCTCCGCATCTATATTGATAGTGACAACGGCATCAATGTTGATGATTGCGCTGATGTCAGCCACCAGGTCAGCGCTGTATTGGACGTCGAAGATCCAATCACGGTCGCTTACAACTTGGAAGTCTCCTCTCCTGGCCTTGATCGCCCGATGTTCACCGCAGAACACTATACGCGTTTCCTCGGTGAAGAAGTCAGCCTGGTCCTGCGCATGGCGGTACAGAACCGTCGCAAGTGGCAGGGTATTATCAAGTCTGTCGAAGGCGAGATGATCACGGTTACTGTGGAAGGGAAAGATGAAGTGTTCGCGCTGAGCAACATCCAGAAAGCGAACCTGGTACCCCACTTTTAAAGTTTGGAAGAGGCAACTAGGATGAACAAAGAGATTCTGGCTGTTGTTGAAGCAGTTTCCAATGAAAAATCCCTTCCGCGCGAGAAGATTTTCGAAGCGCTGGAAACTGCATTAGCCACCGCAACCAAGAAAAAATACGAGCAGGAAATCGACGTGCGCGTCAGCATTGACCGCAGAACCGGCGATTTCGATACCTTCCGCCGTTGGGTCGCCGTAGACGAAGTGACGCAGCCGACGCGTGAAATCACGCTGGAAGCCGCTCAGTTTGAAGATCCGAGCATCGAGCTCGGCGGCTACGTCGAAGATCAGATCGAATCCGTGACCTTCGACCGCATCACCACCCAAACCGCCAAGCAGGTTATCGTGCAGAAAGTGCGCGAGGCCGAGCGCGCGATGGTGGTTGACGCTTTCCGTGAACATGAAGGCGAGATCGTCACCGGCGTGGTGAAGAAAGTGAACCGTGACAGCATCGCGCTGGATCTGGGCAACAACGCCGAAGCGGTGATTGGCCGTGAAGACATGTTGCCGCGCGAAAACTTCCGTCCGGGCGACCGCATTCGCGGCGTACTGTACGCCGTGCGTCCTGAAGCCCGCGGCGCGCAGTTGTTCGTCAGCCGTTCCAGCCCGGAAATGCTGAAAGAACTGTTCCGCATCGAAGTGCCGGAAATCGGCGAAGAAGTGATTGAAATTAAAGCGGCAGCCCGCGATCCTGGCTCCCGTGCGAAAATTGCAGTGAAAACCAACGACAAGCGCATCGACCCGGTCGGCGCCTGCGTAGGTATGCGCGGTGCGCGCGTTCAGGCCGTGTCGAGCGAGCTCGGCGGCGAACGCATCGACATCATCCTGTGGGATGATAATCCAGCGCAATTCGTCATCAACGCCATGGCGCCGGCCGACGTCGCGTCGATCGTGGTAGATGAAGATAACTGCACCATGGATATCGCCGTTGAAGCCAGCAACCTGGCACAGGCGATCGGCCGTAACGGCCAAAACGTGCGTTTGGCTTCCCAACTGCTGAAACAACACCGCGGCGACGATCGTTGGGAACTGAACGTGATGACGGCGGACGACCTGCAGGCCAAGCACCAGGCCGAGGCTCATGCCGCTATTGATACCTTCACCAAGTATCTTGATATCGACGAAGATTTCGCCACCGTACTGGTTGAAGAAGGCTTCTCCACGCTGGAAGAGCTGGCCTACGTGCCGATCAAAGAGCTGTTGGAAATCGACGGTCTGGATGAAGATACGGTTGAAGCATTGCGCGAACGCGCCAAAGCTGCATTGACCACGCTGGCCCTGGCACAAGAAGAAAGCCTGGGCGACAACAAACCGGCCGACGATTTGCTCAACCTGCCGGGTCTTGAGCGCAGCATGGCCTTTAAACTGGCCGCGCGTGGGGTTTGTACGCTGGAAGATCTTGCCGAGCAGGGTGTTGACGATCTGGCTGATATTGAAGGGCTTAGCGACGAGCAAGCCGGCGAGCTGATCATGGCTGCGCGCAATATCTGTTGGTTTGGCGACAACGCGTAATAACTGTAGCAGGAAGGAACAGCATGACGACAGATGTAACCGTAAAATCGCTGGCAGCAGAGATTCAGACTCCGGTTGATCGCCTGGTACAGCAGTTTGCTGATGCAGGGATCAACAAGTCCGAGTCGGACTCTGTTACCCAGCAAGAAAAAGAAACATTGCTGGCGCACCTGAACCGTGAACACGGCAGCGCGCCGGGTAAACTCACTTTGCAGCGCAAAACGCGCAGCACCTTGAATATCCCGAGCACCGGCGGTAAAAGTAAATCGGTGCAAATTGAGGTCCGCAAGAAACGCACTTATGTAAATCGCGATACGCAGGAAGCCCAGTTGGCTGAAGCGGCAGAGCAGGCACAGCGTGAAGCGGAAGAGCAGGCACGGCGCGAAGCGGAAGAGCTCGCAAAACGCGAAGCGGAAGCGAAGCGCGCAGCCGAAGAGCAAGCCAAACGTGAGGCCGCGGAGATTGCTAAGCGTAATTCAGCGGAAAAAGAAAAAGTGACCAATCAACATACCGACGAAATGACCAAGCCAGCTCAGGCGGAAAAAGCACGCCGTGAAGCCGAAGCCGCTGAACTGAAACGTAAAGCGGAAGAGGAAGTGCGCCGCAAGGTTGAAGAGGAAGCCAAGCGCGTGGCGGAAGAAGCCCGTCGCATGGCCGAAGAGAACGGCGAGAAGTGGGCCCAGGCAGACGCGGCAAGCGCCGCGGTTGAAAGCGCCGACTATCACGTGACCACCTCTCAGCACGCCCGTGCCGCTGAAGATGAAAACGATGCCAAAGTTGAAGGCGATCGTCGCAGCCGCACCCGCGGCGGCAAAGCCACCAAGCAGAAGAAAGGCAACAAGCTGTCCGAATCCAAAGCGGATCGCGAAGAAGCGCGCGCCGTTACCCGTGGTGGTAAAGGCAAACGCAAGCCTAGCGCTCTGCAGCAGGGCTTCAACAAGCCGGCGCAGGTGGTTAACCGCGACGTGGTGATCGGTGAAACCATCACCGTGGCCGAGCTGGCCAACAAGATGGCGGTAAAAGGTTCTCAGGTCATCAAAGTGATGATGAAGCTGGGCGCCATGGCCACCATCAACCAGGTTATCGACCAGGAAACCGCGCAGCTGGTTGCCGAAGAGATGGGCCACAAAGTTATCCTGCGTCGTGAAAACGAGCTGGAAGAAGCGCTGATGAGCGACCGTGATACGGGCGCTGCGGCCGAGCCGCGCGCGCCGGTCGTGACCATCATGGGCCACGTTGACCACGGTAAAACCTCTCTGCTGGACTACATCCGCTCCACCAAAGTGGCGGCGGGCGAAGCCGGCGGCATTACCCAGCACATCGGTGCCTACCACGTAGAAACCGAGAACGGCATGATCACCTTCCTGGACACCCCGGGCCACGCCGCGTTTACCTCGATGCGTGCTCGCGGTGCTCAGGCGACTGACATCGTGGTTCTGGTGGTGGCGGCCGACGACGGCGTGATGCCACAAACCATCGAAGCTATCCAGCACGCGAAAGCGGCGCAGGTGCCGTTGGTGGTTGCGGTGAACAAAATCGACAAACCGGAAGCCGATCCGGACCGCGTTAAGCAGGAACTGTCCCAGTACGGCGTGATGCCGGAAGAGTGGGGCGGCGAAGCGCAGTTCGTCCACGTGTCCGCGAAAGCCGGTACCGGTATCGACGAGCTGCTGCAGGCTATCCTGCTGCAGGCCGAAGTTCTGGAGCTGAAAGCGGTTCGCAGTGGCATGGCGAGCGGCGTAGTGATCGAGTCCTTCCTGGATAAAGGCCGTGGCCCGGTGGCTACCGTGCTGGTTCAGGAAGGTACGCTGAACAAGGGCGACATCGTCCTGTGTGGCTTCGAATACGGCCGTGTGCGTGCGATGCGCGACGAATTGGGCCGTGAAGTGACCTCCGCCGGTCCGTCCATCCCTGTGGAAATCCTGGGTCTGTCCAGCGTGCCTGCAGCGGGTGACGAAGCGACCGTGGTGCGTGACGAGAAGAAAGCGCGTGAAGTGGCGCTGTATCGTCAGGGCAAGTTCCGCGAAGTCAAACTGGCGCGTCAGCAGAAGTCCAAGCTGGAAAACATGTTCGCCAACATGACCGACGGCGAAGTGTCCGAGCTGAACATCGTACTGAAATCCGACGTACAGGGTTCTTGCGAAGCGATCAGCGACTCGCTGCTGAAACTCTCCACCGACGAAGTGAAGGTGAAGATTGTCGGCTCCGGCGTAGGTGGTATCACCGAAACCGACGCGACGCTGGCGGCGGCTTCCAACGCCATCATCCTGGGCTTCAACGTGCGTGCCGACGCTTCTGCGCGCCGCGTGATCGAAGCGGAAAGCCTGGATCTGCGTTACTACTCCGTGATCTATAACCTGATCGACGAAGTGAAGCAGGCGATGAGCGGCATGCTGGCGCCGGAATACAAGCAGCAGATCATCGGCCTGGCCGAAGTGCGCGACGTGTTCAAATCGCCTAAGTTCGGCGCTATCGCCGGCTGTATGGTGACCGAAGGGACCATCAAGCGTCACAACCCAATCCGCGTACTGCGCGACAACGTGGTTATCTATGAAGGCGAGCTGGAATCCCTGCGTCGCTTCAAAGATGACGTTAACGAAGTCCGTAACGGCATGGAATGTGGTATCGGCGTTAAGAACTATAACGACGTGCGCGTCGGCGACATGATCGAAGTGTTCGAAATCATTGAGATCCAACGCACCATCGCTTAACGATTGCACATCTGCTTATATCTGTTTACGGGGGGCCTTTGTGCCCCCCGATTTGTCTGGAGAATCCAAAATGGCAAAAGAATTCAGCCGCGGTCAACGCGTGGCGCAAGAGATGCAGAAAGAGATTGCGATCATTCTGCAGCGTGAAGTGAAAGATCCGCGCGTCGGCATGGCGACCGTTTCCGGCGTGGAAGTGTCCCGCGACCTGGCGTACGCCAAGGTTTACGTCACCTTCCTGAACGTGCTGACCGAGAACCACGATCCGGATCTGGTCACCAACGGCATCAAAGCGTTGCAGGACGCTTCCGGTTACATCCGCACTCTGCTGGGCAAAGCGATGCGCCTGCGCGTGGTGCCGGAGCTGACCTTCGCCTACGACAACTCCCTGGTGGAAGGCATGCGCATGTCCAACCTGGTGACCAACGTGGTGAAGAACGACGCCGAGCGCCGTTCCGCCTCAGGCGATGACAAGGAGGACTGATGAGTCGCCCTCGTCGCCGCGGCCGTGATATCCACGGCGTGCTGTTGCTGGACAAGCCGCAGGGTTTGTCGTCCAACGATGCGCTGCAAAAAGTAAAGCGCCTGTACAACGCCAACCGAGCGGGTCACACCGGCGCGCTCGATCCGTTGGCGACCGGCATGCTGCCTATCTGCCTGGGTGAAGCGACCAAGTTTTCGCAATATCTGCTCGATTCCGACAAGCGTTATCGGGTGATCGCCAAGCTGGGGCAGCGTACCGATACCTCGGACGCCGACGGTCAGATCGTGCAGGAGCGCCCGGTGAACTTTACCCAGGCGCAGCTCGACGCGGCGCTGGACACCTTCCGCGGTGACATCCAGCAGGTGCCGTCGATGTATTCGGCGCTGAAATACCAGGGCAAGAAACTCTACGAGTATGCGCGCCAGGGGATTGAAGTGCCGCGCGAAGCGCGCAGCATCACGGTGTACGAGCTGCAGTTTATCCGCTGGGAAGGGGATGAGCTGGAGCTGGAGATCCACTGCTCGAAAGGCACCTATATCCGCACCATCACCGACGATCTCGGCGAGCTGCTGGGCTGCGGCGCGCACGTGATCTATCTGCGCCGCCTGCAGGTGGCGACTTACCCGATCGCGCGCATGGTGACGCTGGAACAGCTGAACGCCTTGCTGGCGCAGGCGCAGGAACAGGCGATCGCCCCCGGCGAGCTGCTCGATCCGCTGCTGATGCCGATGGACAGCCCGGTTGAGAACTATCCGGAAGTGAATTTGTTGCCGGTGGTGGCGGGCTACGTCAAGCAGGGGCAGCCGGTGCAGGTGGCCGGCGCGCCGGCCTCCGGCATGGTGCGTATCACCGAGGGTGAAGAGCGGAAATTCATCGGCGTTGGCGACATCGCCGAGGATGGTCGCGTGGCGCCGCGCCGCCTGGTGGTCGAACATTTCGACTGACGGCGGGGCACTGCGTCGCCTTGCGATCGCACTGCGCTAAGAGTAGAATGGCGCAGCTTATGCATTGGGTTGCTGAATTAGAGATCGGCGCCTGTTTTTATTATCTATAATCTGGAGTATTACAATGTCTCTAAGTGTTGAAGCTAAAGCTCAAATCGTAGCTGATTTCGGTCGTGGTACTAACGACAGCGGTTCTACCGAAGTTCAGGTTGCCCTGCTGACTGCGCAGATCAACCATCTGCAAGGCCACTTCTCCGAGCACAAAAAAGATCACCACAGCCGTCGTGGTCTGCTGCGTATGGTTTCTCAGCGTCGTAAGCTGCTGGACTACCTGAAGCGTAAAGATGTAGCACGTTACACCAGCCTGATCGAGCGTCTGGGTCTGCGTCGCTAATCTAGCAAGTTTCAGTGGAAAGGGGCCTATTTTGGCCCCTTTCTTCTAGGAAGCATAAGCAAATCAGGTTAATGTATTACTGATGTTTCCAAACAGGTTCTTCCGTTACAGAGGTTCGCGCGGCTAATGAGAGGCTTTATCTCCCGCCTGAGATAAGGATTGTCATTAGTCGCGAGGATGTAGTGAGAAGGCAAATCGAGTCACAGGCGTGTCGAGTCGTCAATGCGATTGCGCGCCGCTAATCAAGGATATAATTTTGCTGACACCGATCATTCGCAAATTCCAGTATGGCCAGCATACCGTCACCATCGAAACCGGTATGATGGCTCGTCAGGCCACCGCCGCCGTTATGGTGAGCATGGATGACACCGCCGTCTTCGTTACCGTCGTTGGCCAGAAAAAAGCCAAGCCGGGCCAGAGCTTCTTCCCGCTGACCGTTAACTACCAAGAGCGTACCTACGCCGCCGGCCGTATCCCGGGCAGCTTCTTCCGTCGCGAAGGCCGTCCAAGCGAAGGCGAGACCCTGACTTCCCGTCTGATCGACCGTCCGATCCGTCCACTGTTCCCGGACAGTTTCCTGAACGAAGTTCAGGTGATCGCGACCGTGGTTTCCGTTAACCCGCAGGTGAACCCGGACATCGTTGCGATGATCGGTGCTTCCGCGGCCCTGAGCCTGTCCGGTATTCCGTTCAACGGCCCAATCGGCGCCGCGCGCGTGGGTTACATCAACGACCAGTACGTGCTGAACCCGACGACCGACGAGCTGAAAGAAAGCCGTCTGGATTTGGTGGTTGCCGGTACTGCCGGTGCGGTGCTGATGGTTGAATCCGAAGCGGACGTGCTGAGCGAAGATCAGATGCTGGGCGCCGTGGTGTTCGGCCACGACCAGCAGCAAGTGGTTATCGAAAATATCAACGCGCTGGTTGCCGAAGCCGGCAAACCGAAGTGGGATTGGCAGGCGCCTGCGGTCAACGAAGCGCTGCACGCGCGCGTGGCTGAACTGGCCGAAGCTCGCCTGGGCGACGCTTACCACATCACCGAAAAACAAGAGCGTTACGCTCAGGTTGACGCGATCAAAGACAGCGTGGTTGAAACCCTGCTGGCGCAGGACGAAACGCTGGACGCCGGTGAGATCCAGGACATCCTGGGCAACCTGGAGAAAAACGTGGTGCGCAGCCGCGTACTGCGTGGCGAGCCGCGTATCGACGGCCGTGAAAAAGACATGATCCGTGGCCTGGACGTGCGCACCGGCGTACTGCCGCGCACCCACGGTTCCGCGCTGTTCACCCGTGGCGAAACTCAGGCGCTGGTTACCGCGACCCTGGGCACCGCGCGCGACGCACAGAACCTGGACGAGCTGATGGGCGAGAAGACCGACAGCTTCCTGTTCCACTACAACTTCCCTCCGTACTCCGTAGGCGAAACCGGCATGGTCGGTTCTCCTAAGCGTCGTGAAATCGGTCACGGTCGCCTGGCGAAACGCGGCGTATTGGCTATGATGCCTAAACCGGAAGATTTCCCGTACACGGTTCGCGTGGTGTCTGAAATCACCGAATCCAACGGTTCTTCTTCCATGGCTTCCGTGTGCGGCGCGTCTCTGGCGCTGATGGACGCCGGTGTGCCAATCAAGGCTGCCGTTGCGGGTATCGCGATGGGCCTGGTGAAAGAAGCCGACAACTACGTGGTTCTGTCCGACATTCTGGGTGACGAAGATCACCTGGGCGACATGGACTTCAAAGTGGCCGGTAGCCGCGACGGTATCACCGCGCTGCAGATGGACATCAAAATCGAAGGCATCACCCGCGAAATCATGCAGGTGGCTCTGAACCAGGCCAAGGGCGCGCGTCTGCACATCCTGGGCGTAATGGAACAGGCTATCAGCACTCCGCGCGGCGATATCTCCGAATTCGCACCACGCATTCATACTATCCGCATCAACCCGGATAAAATCAAAGACGTGATCGGTAAGGGCGGTTCCGTTATCCGTGCACTGACCGAAGAGACTGGCACTACCATCGAAATCGAAGATGATGGTACAGTTAAAATCGCTGCGACCGACGGTGAGAAAGCGAAATTCGCTATCCGTCGCATCGAAGAGATCACGGCAGAGATCGAAGTGGGCCGTATCTACCAGGGTAAAGTGACCCGTATCGTTGATTTCGGCGCATTCGTCGCTATCGGCGGTGGTAAAGAAGGTCTGGTGCACATTTCTCAGATCGCCGACAAGCGCGTTGAGAAAGTGACCGACTATCTGCAGATGGGTCAGGAAGTGCCGGTTAAGGTACTGGAAGTTGACCGTCAGGGCCGCGTGCGTCTGAGCATCAAAGAAGCGATGGCGCCGGAAGCGGGTTCACCTGCGCCTGAAGCAGAATAACTGTATAGATAGTTTTACAGCTCCCCGCCACGGGGTTGGGGGCTGTTCGTATCGCGCGGGTAGGATGCCCGCGTTTTAGCAAACGGAGGACAGGACGTTCATCCAATGTTTGTCTTCGGGAGTGGGAAATGAAGCCTTTCTTGCGCTGGTGTTACGTTGCGACAGCACTCATGCTGGCAGGATGCAGCAACCATGATTGGCGTAAAGACGAAGTTTTGGCAATCCCGTTGCAGCCAACGTTGCAGCAGGAAGTGATCCTGGCGCGCATGGAACAAATTCTTGCCAGCCGGGCACTGACGGATGACGAACGCGCACAGCTTTTATATGAGCGCGGTGTGCTGTATGATAGCCTCGGGTTACGTGCATTAGCGCGCAATGATTTCTCGCAGGCGCTGGCGATACGTCCCGACATGCCGGAAGTTTTCAACTACCTGGGCATTTACTTAACGCAGGCAGGCAATTTTGATGCTGCCTATGAAGCGTTTGATTCTGTACTAGAGCTTGATCCAACTTACAATTACGCGCGTTTAAACCGGGGCATCGCACTGTATTATGGCGGCCGCTTCCCGTTGGCGCAGGATGATCTGCAGGCGTTTTATCAAGACGACCCAAACGATCCCTTCCGTTCGTTATGGCTGTATCTGGTGGAGAGAGAAATCGATCCCAAGAAGGCCGAGGTAGCGCTTCAGCAGCGCTATGACAAAGCGGACAGAGGGCAATGGGGATGGAATATTGTCGAATTCTACCTGGGCAAGATCAGCGAAAAAACGCTGATGGAACGCCTCAAGGCAGATGCAACGGATAACACTTCGCTCGCTGAGCATCTCAGTGAAACTGACTTCTATTTGGGTAAACACTACCTGAGTCTGGGGGACAAGGACACCGCTTCGGCGCTGTTCAAACTGACGGTGTCTAACAACGTTCACAACTTCGTTGAGCACCGCTATGCATTGTTGGAATTGGCGCTTTTGGGCCAAGAGCAAGACGACCTATCGGAATCGGACCAGCAATAGCTGACGAACACCTATCAGCCTGATGGACATTGGTTTTTAACCAAAGTTATCGCCTTCACGGGCGAGGGCTTTTTTGTTCGTTTTATAATCTAATTTGAGCCGGTTCACACTTTTCAATGAAAATGACTGAAAATTTTCTCGACGAGTTATGTAGACTGGCTGCCATTATTAATGAGGCACGTGTACATGACGACTGAGTTTGAAACCTCTTTTGCCGATCTGGGGCTGTCTGCTCCAATCATTTCCGCCCTGAACGATCTGGGCTATGAAAAACCATCTCCGATCCAGGCTGAGTGTATTCCTCACCTGTTGAACGGCCGCGACGTGCTGGGCATGGCGCAGACCGGTAGTGGTAAAACTGCAGCGTTCTCGCTGCCGCTGCTGCACAACCTGCAGGCAGACCTGAAAGCACCTCAGATCCTGGTGCTGGCGCCGACCCGCGAACTGGCGGTTCAGGTTGCCGAAGCGATGACCGATTTCTCCAAACACATGAACGGCGTCAACGTGGTAGCCCTGTACGGCGGCCAGCGTTACGACGTGCAGCTGCGCGCTCTGCGCCAGGGCCCGCAAATCGTTGTGGGTACCCCAGGCCGCCTGCTGGATCACCTGAAGCGCGGCACCCTGAACCTCTCCAACCTGAGCGGCCTGGTGCTGGATGAAGCCGACGAAATGCTGCGCATGGGCTTTATCGAAGACGTAGAAACCATCATGGCTGAGATCCCGGCTGAACATCAGACCGCGCTGTTCTCCGCCACCATGCCGGAAGCGATCCGTCGCATCACCCGCCGCTTCATGAAAGAGCCGCAGGAAGTGCGCATCCAATCCAGCGTCACCACCCGTCCGGACATCAGCCAGAGCTACTGGTCGGTCTACGGCATGCGTAAAAACGAAGCGCTGGTGCGTTTCCTGGAAGCCGAAGACTTTGACGCGGCGATCATCTTCGTCCGTACCAAGAACGCGACCCTGGAAGTGGCCGAAGCGCTGGAGCGCAGCGGTTACAGCAGCGCCGCGCTGAACGGCGACATGAACCAGGCGCTGCGTGAGCAGACTCTGGAGCGTCTGAAAGACGGTCGTCTGGATATCCTGATCGCGACCGACGTTGCGGCCCGTGGCCTGGACGTTGAGCGCATCAGCCTGGTTGTCAACTACGACATCCCGATGGACTCCGAGTCTTACGTTCACCGTATCGGCCGTACCGGTCGTGCGGGCCGCGCCGGCCGCGCGCTGCTGTTCGTGGAAAACCGCGAACGCCGCCTGCTGCGCAACATCGAACGCACCATGAAGCTGACCATCCCGGAAGTGGAACTGCCGAACGCAGAACTGCTGGGCGAGCGTCGTCTGGCCAAGTTCGCCGCGAAAGTTCAGCAGCAGCTGGAAAGCAGCGATCTGGACCTGTATCGCGCACTGCTGACCAAACTGCAGCCGGAAGAAGAGCTGGATATGGAAACTCTGGCCGCAGCGCTGCTGAAAATGGCACAGGGCGAACGTCCGCTGATCCTGCCGCCGGATCCGGTCTTCAAGCCACGTCAGCGCCGCGAGTTCAACGACCGTGACGATCGTCGTGGCGACCGTCGTGACAGCCGTGACGGCGATCGTCCGCGTCGCGAACGTCGTGACGTTGGCGAAATGCAGCTGTACCGCATCGAAGTGGGCCGTGACGATGGCGTTGAAGTGCGTCACATCGTTGGCGCTATCGCTAACGAAGGCGACATCAGCAGCCGTTACATCGGTAACATCAAGCTGTTCGCTTCCCACTCCACCATCGAGCTGCCAAAAGGCATGCCGGGCGAGATCCTGAATCACTTCACTCGCACTCGCATCCTGAACAAGCCGATGAACATGCAGCTGCTGGGCGATGCACAGCCGTTCGAACGTCGCGAGCGTCGTGACGGTGGCAACGGCGGCGAGCGTCGCGGCAACGGTCGTCCGTTCAACGGCGAACGTCGCGAAGGCGGCCCACGTCGCTCCTTCGGCGAACGTCGTGAAGGCGGCAACGGCGGCGAGCGTCGTGGCGGTAACTACAACCGTGACGGCAAGCCGGCGCCACGCCGTGATGACGGCGCACCGGCGGCACCACGTCGTCGTTTCGGCGACGCGTAATCGCTGATTCGCCGTTCGCGGTGAAGCGCTCCGAAAAACCAGCCTGCGGGCTGGTTTTTTTATGCCTGAAAGTTGCCGTCAAACGCCCCTGAATGGCGTATCATTCATAAGGTTTTTTCTTACGGATGATATGCACGGGAGATGCCATGAGTTGGCAGCAGTTCAAATCTCAATACCTGGTGCGCTTTTGGGCGCCGCTGCCGGCGGTGATCGCCGCCGGGATCCTCTCTACCTACTACTTCGGCATGACCGGCACCTTCTGGGCGGTGACCGGCGAATTCACCCGCTGGGGCGGCCATGTGCTGCAGTGGTTCGGCCTGCACCCCGAGCAATGGGGCTATTTCAAGGTCATCGGCCTGCAGGGCACGCCGCTGGAGCGCATCGACGGGCGCATGATCATCGGCATGTTCGCCGGCTGCATCGCCGCCGCGTTGTGGGCCAACAACATCAAGCTGCGTCAACCGCAGCACCGCATTCGCATCGTGCAGGCGCTGCTGGGCGGCATCATCGCCGGCTTCGGCGCGCGGCTGGCGATGGGGTGCAACCTGGCGGCGTTCTTCACCGGCATTCCGCAGTTCTCGTTGCACGCCTGGTTCTTCGCGCTGGCGACCGCAGCCGGCTCTTACTTCGGCGCCAAATTCACGCTGCTGCCGATGTTCCGCATTCCGGTCAAATTGCAAAAGGTGAAGGCCGCCGCGCCGCTGACGCAGAAGCCTGAGCAGGCGCGCCGTCGCTTCCGGTTGGGCATGGCGATCTTCGGTCTGGCGGTGGCCTGGTCGCTGTGGACGCTGTTCGATGCGCCGAAGCTCGGCATCGCCATGCTGTTCGGCATCGGCTTTGGCCTGCTGATCGAGCGCGCGCAGATCTGCTTCACTTCGGCGTTCCGCGATCTGTGGATCACCGGTCGCACCCACATGGCGAAAGCCATCATCATCGGCATGGCGGTGAGCGCCATCGGCATCTTCAGCTATGTGCAGCTCGGCGTGGCGCCGAAGATCATGTGGGCCGGCCCGAATGCGGTGCTGGGCGGTTTGCTGTTCGGCTTCGGCATCGTGCTGGCCGGCGGCTGCGAGACCGGTTGGATGTACCGCGCTGTGGAAGGGCAGGTACATTACTGGTGGGTAGGGCTGGGCAACATCATCGGCGCTACGCTGCTGGCCTATTACTGGGACGACCTGGCGCCGGCGCTGGCGACCGACTACGACAAGATCAACCTGCTCGATACCTTCGGCCCGATCGGCGGCCTGCTGGTGACTTACCTGCTGCTGGCGCTGGCCTTCGCCGCCATGCTGTGGTGGGAGAAACGCTTTTTCCGCGCCCGGCCTGAGGCGCAGGTGGTGAATTTGAGGAGCATGCCATGAAAGAGACGACGATAGTGCCGGACTACCGGCTGGACATGCTGGGTGAGCCTTGCCCGTACCCGGCGGTGGCGACGCTGGAGGCGATGCCGCAGCTGAAGCCGGGGGAGATCCTGGAGGTGATCAGTGATTGCCCGCAGTCGATCAACAACATCCCGCTCGATGCGCGCAACCACGGCTACAAGGTGTTGGATATCCAGCAGGACGGGCCGACCATCCGCTACCTGATCCAGCGTTAACGCCAAGGCGGTGGGGTTCCCACCGCCTTTTCGCTTTTTAGCCCTTCACGATGTCGCCCTTCACGCCGGCGACGATCTCGAACGAACGCAGCCGCGCCTGATGATCGAAAATCTGGCCGTTGACCATGATCTCGTCGGCATCGGTTTCACGCAGCAGCGTTTGCAGCCCGTGACGCACCGTTTTTTCATCGCCGACGATCGACATCCGCAGCGCCTGTTCGACGCCGTACTGCTCGCCGGCGCTCCACAGCGCGTGGATGTTATCCACCGGCGGCGGCAGCGGGCCGGGCGAACCGCGGCGCAGATTGATGAACTGCTGCTGCATCGAGCTGAACAGGAAGCGCGCGTCGCGGTCGCTGTCGGCGGCGATCACGTTGACGCACACCATGGCATGCGGCTGCGCCAGCTGTTTGGAGGGTTTGAAGTTCTCGCGGTACAGCTGCAGCGCCTGGAACAGCATATCCGGAGCGAAGTGCGAAGCGAAGGCGAACGGCAGGCCGAGCTGCGCCGCCAGCTGTGCGCTGTAGAGGCTGGAGCCGAGCAGCCAGAGCGGCACATGCAGCCCCTGGCCCGGCACCGCCTGCACCGGCTGGCCGGGCTGCGCGTCGCAGAAGTAGTTTTGCAGTTCCTGCACGTCGCGCGGGAAGGTATCCACATCGCCGGACAGGTGGCGGCGCAGCGCCATCATGGTGCGTTGATCGGTGCCGGGCGCGCGGCCCAGCCCCAGATCGATGCGGCCGGGGTAGAGCGATTCCAGCGTGCCGAACTGTTCAGCGATCACCAGCGGCGCATGGTTCGGCAGCATTACGCCGCCGGAGCCGAGGCGAATGCTCTGGGTGCCGGCGGCCAGATAGCCCAGCAGCACCGAGGTGGCGGCGCTGCCGATGCCGGTCATATTGTGGTGCTCGGCCAGCCAGTAGCGCTGGTAGCCCCAGCGTTCGGCGTGTTGCGCCAGATCCAGCGAACAGTGGAAAGCGTCGCGCGCCTTGGCCCCTTGCGGGATTGGCGATAAATCCAGTACCGAAAGCGGTACGGCAGTGTGTTCAGTCATGACATCGTCCATCAGAGAGTGGATCGCTTAAAGGGCGATTGCAGGAATCTGCATACTAAAAGGCCGAAAAAAGATGCTTTTTAGTGTTAAAAGCATAATCCAATTTATAGTTATAAAAGAGGAGATATGTGCTTGTGATATCCTCATGAGTGCAATGGTGTTTTTTGGAGCAATTTGAGACATGGAAATGATGATCCCCGCCCGCCGCTTACCGTTCCGGGAGCCGATATAATGAAAAAAAAGACGCTGTTTACCCTGTTGCTGATGATGGTGGCGATCGCATTGGCGATCCTGTTCCGCGCGCACAATCAGGATCTGTTGCTGCAGGGTGAAGTGGATGCCCCCGAAGTGATCGTCGCATCCAAGGCGAAAGGCCGGGTTGTTGAACGCCTGATCGAACGCGGCGATGACGTGAAAAGCGGCCAGCTGATCATCCAACTCGACAGCCCCGAATTGATGGCGCAGCTGCGTTCCGCGCAGGCGACGCGCGACGAGGCCAAAGCGCAGCTCGAGCTGTCGCTGCACGGCACCCGAGAAGAGAGCATCCGCAACCTGCGCGCCAACCTGGCGCAGGCCGAGGCGCAGTACCGCAATGCGCAAAACGACTACAACCGTAACCTGAGCGTGGCCGGCAAGGGCTATATCTCGAAGTCCGAGCTGGACGCTTCGCGCCGGTCGCGCGACACCGCCTTCCAGCAGGTGCAGGCCGCCAAGGCCAACCTGGATGAAGGCATCAACGGCGACCGCGTCGAGCAGCGGCAGCAATATGCGGCGGCGCTGCGGGCGGCGGAAGAGAACCTGCTGCAGATCCAGGCGCAGAGCGACGATCTGCAGGTGAAAGCGCCGGTGGACGGCGAAGTGGGGCCGATCCCGGCCGAAGTGGGCGAATTGCTGAACGCCGGCAGCCCGCTGGTGACGTTGATCCGGGTGCCGGACGCTTACTTCGTGTTTAACCTGCGTGAAGACATCCTGGCCCACGTGCGCAAAGGCGACAAGGTCAAGCTGCGGGTGCCGGCGCTGAAGGACAAAATGATCGACACCGAGGTGCGCTACATCGCGCCGCTGGGGGATTACGCCACCAAACGCGCCACCCGCGCCACCGGCGACTTCGACCTGAAAACCTTCGAAGTGCGCCTGTATCCGTCACAGCCGGTGGACGGCCTGCGTCCGGGGATGAGCACCTTATGGCAATGGAAAGAGTAAGGGCCGGCTGGCGCTGCTTCAGTCACGCGTTCGACAAAGAGTGTCGCGTCGCCTTTCGCAGCCCGGTGGTGCACTGGCTGAGCTGGATCTTTCCGCTGATCCTGTTTGCGCTGATCAGCAGCAACTTCTCCGAAGGCACGCTGCTCGATCTGCCGGTCTCGGTAGTGGACAGCGATCACAGCCCGCTGTCCAAATCGCTGACGCGCCGGCTGGACGCCGGGTCGCACGCCCACGTCGAGGCATACGGCGGCGGGCTGCCGGAGTCGCTGAGCCGCCTGCGCAGCGCGCAGGATTACGCGTTGCTGTATATCCCGCCGGACTTTGAGGCCAATGCGCTGTCGGGCAAACAGCCGAGCGTGGTGATGTACTACAACGCGCTGTTTTACGGCGCCGGGCTGTACTCCACCCAGGACTTTGGCGGCCTGATGAACGAAATCAACGCCAGCACCCGCAGCATCATCGCCACCGAGATGGGCAAAACGTTGCCGCCGCTGGCGGACGTGACGCTCTCCTACGGCAGCCTGTTCAACGCCAGCGGCAGCTATATCTATTACCAGCAGTTCGCCGCCACCATCCACCTGCTGCAGCTGTTCGCGGTGACCTGCATGATATATGTGCTGGCGCGCAGCAAGTCGCTGCTGCAGGCCAAGCCGTTCAGCCTGGCGCTGCTCGGCAAGCTGGCGCCATACACGCTGTGTTTCACCACCCTGCTGATGGTCGAGATCGCGGCGCTGGTGGGCATCTTTGACGCCCGCGTCAGCGGCAACCCGCTGTTTATGCTGATGATCGGCCTGTTCTATGTGATGGCGGCGCAGAGCATCGGCCTGCTGCTGTACACCTTTACCGGCAGCACCATCACCGCCTACAGCCTGATCGGTATTTTGGTCAGTATCGCAATGACCTTCTCCGGTATGGCGGTGCCTGAGCTGTCGATGCCGCTGCCGGCGCGCATTATTTCCAACATCGAACCGCTGACCCACGCGCTGTACGCGATGTTTGACGTGTTCCTGCGGCAGGTGCACGCCAGCGCCATCTTCAGCGTGTGCGCGCTGCTGGCGGTCTATCCGCTGGTGGCCGCGCTGCTGGTGCGCAATCGCCTGCCGGCGCGGCTGGCAAAAGAGGGGAGCGCCGGATGAAGCTTTATTGGCAAACCTTCGTTAAAGTGCTGCTCGGCATGCTGGAGCGGCCGGTGTGGCTGATGCTGATCCTGTCGCTGTGCATCATGAGCCTGGTGTACGCCAACCGCACGGTGTGGGATCTGCCGGTGGGGGTGATCGATCAGGATCACAGCACCGCCAGTCGGCAGCTGATCCGCCAACTGGACGCAACCTCCAAGATCGCGATTGAAACCTACGACAGCCTGGAACAGGCGCAGCGCGATCTCAGCTGGCGCAAGCTGTTTGCGGTGATCATCATGCCGGTGGATCTGGAGAAGAAAATTCTCAGCGGGCAGAACATCGTGGTGCCGATGTACGGCGACGCCACCAACCGCCTGGCCAACGGCCAGATCCAGCAGGACGTGGTGGCGGCCTATCAGCAGCTGCTGACGCAATACAACAACGGGCTGCTGCTGCGCAGCGGCTTCAGCGAACGGCAGGCGCAGATACTGCTGACGCCGATACTGGGGCAAACGCTGGACGTGTTCAACCCCGGCATCAGCTTTGCGGCGATCATCTTCCCCGGCCTGCTGGTGATGCTGTTGCAGCACTCGCTGCTGATCGCCTGCATCCGCGTCAATATCGCCATGAAGAGCATGCCCGGCGGCAAGGCGCCGCTGGCGGCGCACCTCGGCGGGCTGACGGCGCTGCTGCCGATCTGGCTGTTCCTGTCGATCGTGCTGTTCGTGCTGTGGCCGTGGGTATTGGGCTATAGGCAGACGGCGAACATCGCCGAGCTGCTGCTGCTGACCTTCCCGTTCCTGCTGGCGGTATTGGGGCTGGGCAAGCTGGTGACCGAGTGCCTGCGCAGCGTCGAGATGATCTACCTGACGCTGGCGTTCATCACCACGCCGATCTTCTACCTGTCCGGCACTATCTGGCCGCTGCAGTCGATGCCGGCCTGGGTGCGCGCCATCTCGTACAGCATCCCCTCCACCTGGGGCACCAAGGCGATCGCCGGCGTCAACCAGATGGGGCTGTCGCTGAATGAGGTGTGGGGCGACGTCGCCATGATGCTGATACTCGGCGTGGTCTACACCCTGCTGGGCTTCGGCGTCGGCTTCTTGCGCAACAGCGTGGCGCTGCGCGGGATGTTCAGGAAGCGGCGGGCGTAGGGGATAAATAAAGGCGCCATTTTCGGCGCCTTTATTATTTCGTATTATTGATATGTCTAAGGTGATTTATTTAGCTGGGCGTCTACTCTTATTTTTAATTTGATTTGTTATGTTGATTTTGGTAGTTGTAATTGTCGACCTGCTTAGGGAATTAATGGTTGGCGTTAACTTTATCTATAACGTGTTATTTAAAGGATGGAATAATATGTCAACAATAAGAGCGCTTGATTTTGATGAGATAAAATTGATTGGCGGTTGTGGCGATGGAAATAACGGCGGCGATCGTGACAGGCCAGGCAGAGGTGCGTCAAACTCTTGTGCCAATCAGGTTGGAATGGGCATTATCATTGGCGCATTTACCGGTTTTTCCGGCGGCCCTCCAGGGATGATAGGTATGGCGGTTGCCGGTGGCTTAATGGGGGCGGTCTCTTGCGCAGATAACAGCCCTGCCGGGAATAATAAGAATAACGGTGGTGCCTTGGGTGGGAATAAAAACGCCAATAGCGTTAATGGGCAATGTCGCTGGTGATGAGTAAATCGCTTTTAGAGTGTCAAAAATAGAGGGTGGGTTATGGTTAATAGACGTCTTTTAAACCCGCTATGTAATATGATTGCGCTAACGTTGAGTATGTTACTTGTCTCGTTCTCCTCACTGAGTATTATTTCATACGGAGAACATTTGGTAGATGCGGCCATCGCGGTTTTCACTTATTTTGGTATCAGAAGCTGCTGCCTGATGTGTGTAAGTTTATTCCATTGGTTCCACGGTGGAGATGAGCGCATTAATCTTGATAAATAAACAGAGCCGGCAGCGCCCGCTGCCGGCTCTGTCCTCGTTAAGACACCAACTCCAGCCCCGCCACCCGGCGCCAGTAGCCGTTGCAGTCGGCGTGGTCGGTCAAGGCCAGCGGCTGCTCACCGCGCTCGTTGGCGCGGAAGGCGTCGATTTGCGCCAGCGTCTCGGCGCCCTGCGGCGACAGCCGCACGATGTCCACCAGCCCCTGCATGCTCGGCAGCTCGTTGCCGAGGTTGTAGCAGTAACCGCTCATGGTCTGGATGCCGTTGAGCACGAATACCTGCTGTTGTTCTTGGGAGCGCATCATGCGGCCCTGCGGATATTTGATGCAGCAGGTTTCGCACTCGTCCTTGCCGCGGTTCTCCGAGCGGGCGGTGAAGCAGCGCGCCGAATAGGCCAACGGCAGGTGGCCGTAGCTCAGCACCTCTACCTCGAAATCGTGGCGGAAGCCCAGCTCGTCGCACTGCGTCAGCAGGTTGGCCAGCCAGTCGCGCGACAGCTCGACCGGCATGCACCAGCGGATCATGCCCTGGCGGCGCAGCAGGCGCAGGGTATAGGCGTTGTAGCAGTTCAGCGCATGGCCGGCGACGAACGGCAAGCCGCGTTCCGCCGCCATGTTCACCGCGCCCAGATCGTTGGCTTCCAGCAGGAACTCGCCGTTCTCCACATAGCGTTTCAGCTCATTCAGCTCGGACGGCGCCTGCAGCAGCGCCAGCGTGGAGATCACCACCTGTTTGCCGCTATGGGCGATCTCGCGCGCCAGCGCCAGCCAATCGCTGACCTTCATCTCGCGCCGTTTGGTGCAGACGCTCTCGCCAAGGTAAATGATGTCGGCGCTGCTCTCCGCCGCCTGTTGATAGAACGCCGCGATGTCGGTTTTCGGCCAGTAGTAGAGTACCGGCCCCAGTGCGTATTTCATGTTTCCTCCGGCTACTGCCATTTGCGGTGATAGGCGCCCAGCGTGGTCTGGGTGCCTTCGGACATCGCGCCCAGCGTCTCCATCCAGGCGGCGTCGGCGCGGTAGGCGGTCGGATCAGCCTGGCAACGGTCGATCGCCTGGCGCCAGACGCGCGCCACCTGGCTGACGTAAGCCGGGCTGCGCTGGCGGCCTTCGATCTTCACCGAGGCGATGTTGGCGGCCAGCAGCTCTGGCAGCAGCTCCAGCGTATTGAGGCTGGTGGGCTCTTCCAGCGCGTGGTAGCGCACGTCGTCCACCAGATAGCGGCCCTTGCACAGCGTCGGGTAACCGGCGTTTTCATGGTCCTGGTAGCGGTCGATCAGCACGTCGTTCAGGCGCGACTCCATACCCTGCGGGGTTTGCTGCCAGCGCACGAAGCGCGCCGGCGAGCAGGCGCCGACGGTGTTCGGCGACTCGCCGGTCAGGTAGGAGGAGAGGTAGCAGCGCCCCTCGGCCATGATGCACAGGCTGCCGAAGGCGAACACTTCCAGCGGCACCGGGCTGGTGCGCGCCAGCTGTTTCACCTGATGCATCGACAGCACGCGCGGCAGCACCACCCGGCCCACCTCGAAGTTGCGCTGGTAGAAACGGATCGCCTCTTCGTTGGTGGCGGAGGCCTGCACCGAAACGTGGCGCTCCAGCTGCGGGTAGCGCTGGGCGGCGTATTCCAGCATCGCCAGATCCGCCAGAATCAGCGCGTCGGCGCCCAGCTGGGCAGCCATATCCACCGCGCGCTGCCAGCGGGCGTAGCCGTCGGGATGGGCGAAGGTGTTGATGGCGATATGCAGTTTGCGGCCGTGGCGATGCACGTAATCAACCGCTTCCTGCAGCTTTTTCTCGGTGAAGTTGAGGCCGGCGAAGTGGCGCGCGTTGGTATCGTCTTTCAGACCGATGTAAACGGCGTCGGCGTCGTTATCCACCGCGGCCTTCAGGGCCGGCAGGTTGCCGGCGGGGCAAAGCAGCTCCATAGATTTATCCTGGCTTAGCCGTACGCCCGGCCGGGCGCACGCTGTCTTTAAAGGTTGCCGGCGGCGGTGTTCCGCCGGCAAACGCGATTCGGGGAGGCCATTTTAGGCGAAGGGGTGCGCACAGGTTTTGATTTGGGGCAGCTTATGGCGTATTGATAAACATGGCGGTGAAATGCACTATTTGTTGATATAGACCGCTGAAGCCGCGCGCCAGTGTGGCAAAATAGCGGTAGTCCGTATTGAAAGGAGTGGATGACCGTGTTGGAACAACTACGAGCACGCCTTGTGCGCCAGGGGCCGTCGCTGCTGCGCATCCCGCTGAAATTCACGCCGTTCGCCCTGCAGCGCCAGCTGCTGCAACAGGTGCTGAGCTGGCAGTTCCGCCAGGCGTTGGCGGATGGCGAACTGGAATTTCTCGAATCGCGCTGGTTAAAGATCGAAGTTCGCGATCTGGCGCTACACTGGTTTATGACGGTAGAAAACGACAAACTGGTGGTCAGCCAGCACGCCGAAGCGGACGTCAGCTTCAGCGGCGACGCCAACGATCTGATCCTGATCGCGGCGCGCAAGCAAGATCCGGATACGCTGTTCTTTCAGCGTCGGCTGCAGATTGAAGGGGATACCGAATTGGGCCTGTATGTGAAAAATTTGATGGACGCCATCGAGCTGGAAAGCATGCCTGCGCCGCTGCGCATGGGGCTGCTGCAGTTGGCTGATTTTGTCGAAGCAGGGCTGCAGGAGGGCACGGCGTCGGCTTCCCGTGTGGCGGTATCATGCTGATCCGCGTAGAGATCCCGGTAGACGCGGCGGGCATCGACGCCTTGCTGCGCCGCGCCTTTGGCCGCGACGACGAAGCAGACCTGGTGCAACAGCTGCGCGAAGACGGCCTGCTGACGCTGGGCGTGGTCGCCACTGACGACGAAGGCGGCGTAGTGGGTTATGCCGCGTTCAGCCCGGTAGACGTGGCCGGCGAAGACCGCCAATGGGTGGCGCTGGCGCCGCTGGCGGTTGATGAAAGCCTGCGCCGTCAGGGGCTGGCTGAAAAGCTGGTGTACGAAGGCTTGGATTCGCTGAACGAATTCAGCTACGCCGCGGTGGTGGTGCTGGGCGATCCGGCCTATTACGGCCGCTTCGGTTTCAAACCGGCCGCTGCCTATGGCCTGCACTGCCGCTGGCCGGACACGGAAAGCGCATTCCAGGTGTATCCGCTGGCGCAAGACGCTCTGAATGGCGTCAGCGGCGAAGTAGCTTTTTCGGCGCCGTTTAATCGCTTTTAACCACCGGCAACAAATCCTCCAATGACAGCGGCGGGTGATTCACCAGCCGCTCTTTTTGTATTTTGCTCAGCTGTTTGACGCGGTATTCCAGCTTCAGCGCCGTTGAGCGATCCCCCACCTGGCAGTGAAACGCCAGCGTCAGCTCCCCTTTGCCGCGCAGCGCCTTGGCGCCTTTGCCGGCCTGATGTTGCGCCAGACGGCGCGCCACGTCGGTGGTGATGCCGGTATACAGTATGCCGCTCGGTAAACGCAGCATATAGAGGTGCCAGGGAGTGGGGGTAGTGTCGGTCATCGTACGCCGTTTCGGTGGCCAGGGTCGGCGTATGATGGCATGTTCGCCATCACAATCCCATCCCTGGCCGCCGGTGCCTTACCGCTTTACCCCTTTTTTCCCGCCAGCTCGAAGCGCGGCGAGACGATGCCGTACAGCGTCCAGCCGAGGAAGGTGGCGATGGCGCCCCACATCATCGCTTCCTCACCGGAGCTGTAGAGCGCGTAGAAGCTGTACAGCGCGCCGATGCCGGCGATGATATTGGCGATGCGCGCCTTGTTGTCCGGCACCTTCGCCACTTTCTGAATAATCACCAGCGCCGCCATCGACAGGATGTAAGGGATGATGTTGGTCACCACCGCCAGGTTCACCAGCACGTTGAACTGCTTGTTCAACGATGGGCTGATGGTCATCAGCGACAGGCCGCTCTGGATGACGACGATGGTCAGCATGCCTTTAACCGGCGCGTCGGCCTTGCTCAGCCTGGAGAAGATTTTCGGGAAGAAGCCGCTGTCGGCGGAGGATTTGAACACCTGCGCGATGGTGAACTGCCAGCCGAGCAGCGAGCCGACGCAGGACATCACCATCAACGCCATGATGATCTTGCCGACCGTCGGGTTGAACATGTGGGAGAACGCCAGCCCGAACGGGGCGGTGGAGTTGGCCAGATCCATGTTCGGCACGATGCCGGCGATCACGTTGGTCGAAACGATATAGATCACCGCCGCGCTGAGGGTGCCGCCCAGTACGGCGATCGGCACGTTGCGCTCCGGATTTTCCACCACGTCGGTATTGGCGCAGGCGGATTCCAGCCCCAGGAATGCCCACAAGGTCATCGAGATCGAGGCGCCGATGGCTTCGAAGGTCGGCACCTGATGCGGGTTCCAGGCGGCGACGTAGGCGCTGCCGCTGAACCAGTACCAGCCGATGACCGAGATGCCCACCACCGGAATGATCACGCCCCAGACGGTGATGCCGCTGATTTTGCCGGTGATGCGCGCACCGCCGAAGTTGGCGACGGTCGCAAGCCACAGCACGCCGATGGTGGCGATACAGATCCCGAGCGGGCTGAGCGTGGTGTCGAACAGTTCGGTGCCGTAGCCTACGGCGGAAATGGCGATGGCGATGTTGGCGATCAGCAGCGAAACGCCATAGGTGTAGTTCGCCATGAAGTTGCCTGATTTACCAAAGGCGTATTCGGCGTAGCCGCCCATGCCGCCGGATTTACGGCTGAACATGCCGCATTTGGCGAACGCGTAGGCCAACGCCATCGAGCCGACGGCGGTCACCAGCCAGGAAACGATCGAAATCGTGCCCACTTCGGCCAACTTGGTCGGCAGCATAATTATGCCGGAACCCATCATATTCACGGCGGTCAGGATCGTTAATTGCACGACCCCCATTTTATTATTGGACTTACTCATGATCATTTTCTCTTTTAGGATGCGATCCGGGCGGCGAGAATAATCGCCGCCCCGTAAGGTGATTAATTTTTCATGACGTAGCCGTAAGCGCGGTTCCAGCCGTCCTCATCCTGTTGGATATAAACGCCCTGCAATTCCGGCGCGAATCCCGGCAATAAATTGATGCCTTCTTCCAGTGCCAGGAAATAACGCTGCGCGGCGCCACCCCAAATTTCGCCGGGCACCACGCACAGCACGCCTGGTGGGTAAGGCAGGGCGCCTTCGGCGGCGATGCGGCCCTCGGCCTTGGCCAGCGACACCAATTCCACATTGCCGCGCACGAACTCGGTATTGGCGTCCTGCGGGTTCATCACCACGCGTGGGAAATAGCTTTTGCGGAACATCTCTTTTTGCAGTTCTTTAACGTCATAGCTGACGTAAAGGTCGTGCATTTCCTGGCACAGCTGGCGGATGGTGTAGTTTTTGTAGCGCTGCTGGTGGTTTTTATAGACCGCAGGCAGCACCTCGCTGAGCAATGAGTTTTGCTCGATATGCTTCTCGAAGCGGGCGATCAGGGCCACCAGATGCTGCATCTTGGCGATGTCTTCCGCCGGCGTCAGCAGGAACAGGATCGAGTTGAGATCGCATTTTTCCGGCACGATGCCGTTTTCACGCAGGTAGTTGGCCAGAATGGTCGCCGGGATGCCGAACTCGCTGTAGCTGCCGGTCGCGGTATCGATGCCCGGCGTGGTGAGCAGCAGTTTGCACGGATCGACGAAGTACTGCGATTCGGCATAGCCCTCAAAGGCGTGCCACTTCTCGCCGGGCACGAAGTTGAAGAAGCGCAGATCGTTGGCCATCGCCGCGGTGTCATAGGCCTGCCAAGGCTTGCCGTCGATCTGATCCGGCACGAACGGTTTGATCATCGTGCAGGTATCCAGCAGCATTTTGCGCGCTTCGATGCCCACGCGCACACATTCTTGCCACAGGCGCTGGCCGCTCTTGCCCTCGTGCATCTTGGCGTTGACGTCCAGCGCGGCGAACAGCGGGTAGAACGGGCTGGTGGAGGCGTGCAGCATAAAGGCGTTGTTGAAGCGCTTGTGGTTGCAGTAGCGGCTCTGCCCCTTGATATGCTTGTCTTTTTTGTGGATCTGCGAGGTCTGCGAGAAACCGGCCTGCTGTTTGTGCACCGACTGGGTGACGATGATGCCGGGATCGTTTTCGTTCAGCTCCAGCAGCAGCGGCGAGCAGTCTTTCATCATCGGAATGAACTGCTCATAGCCCACCCAGGCGGAGTCGAACAGGATGTAGTCGCACAGGTGGCCAATTTTGTCGACCACCTGGCGGGCGTTGTAGATGGTGCCGTCGTAGGTGCCGAGCTGGATGATCGCCAGGCGGAACGGGCGGGCTTCGTTGGCGCGTTCCGGCGCCACTTCGCGGATCTGTTGGCGCAGGTAGCGTTCGTCGAAGCAGTGCGCGTCGATGCCGCCGATAAAGCCGAACGGGTTACGGGCGGTTTCCAGATAAACCGGCGTAGCGCCGGCCTGGATCAACGCGCCGTGGTGGTTGGATTTATGGTTGTTGCGGTCGAACAGCACCAGGTCGCCGCGCGTCAGCAGGGCGTTGGTCGCCACCTTGTTCGAGGCCGAGGTGCCGTTGAGCACGAAGTAGGTCTTGTCGGCGTTGAACACCTTGGCGGCGTGCTGCTGCGCGGCGCAAGGCGCGCCTTCGTGGATCAACAGGTCGCCCAGTTTGACGTCGGCGTTGCACATGTCGGAGCGGAAAAGCGTTTCGCCGTAGAAGTCGAAGAACTGGCGGCCCGCCGGGTGTTTGCGGAAGAACTCGCCGCCCTGGTGGCCGGGGCAGGCGAAAGTGGCGTTACCCATTTCTACGTATTGCGTCAGCGTGTTGAAGAATGGCGGCAGTAGCTCGCTCTCATATTTGGCGGCGGCGGCCTCCAGCTGTTTGCCGTAGAACTGGGTATTCTTGCCGCACAGCTCAAACACGCCGTGCAGCGCCGGCAAGACGGCATTATCCAGCTCTTCTTCGCAGCAGACGGCGACGAACAGCGGAATGTTCAGGCCGTGTTCTTCGATGCGCGCCACCATGCCTTGCGCGACGTCGTCTACCGACAGCACGATGGCGGCGACGTCATTGAAATCGCTGTGATGCACATCGACGATGTCGCGTTCAGTTTCAAAGCAGCCGAGGGTTTGGGTGTTGGCGGCAATTTTTAATTTTTTCATTTTTCTCATTCTTCAGGCAAAGGCATTCCGCCGGCAAATAATTTCATTTGCCGTTAACGCCTTCACGAAAATAAAGGTGTGCGAGAACCCAGTGATGCCGAAAGGCATTAACTGTGTTCGCTGTTTTATTTATCCTAGATGCGCTTGGCCGAAATTAAAAATGTGTTGCGTGTCCTTCCCGCTTAGCGAGAAAAAGACATTATCACCGGAGTGCGGAGAATAAAGTGAAACGCAAAGACACTCTTAACAACGGCGTAAGAGCGAGGGGGTGAGGGTTATCTGTAGTTGAAGAATGCGAAACTAAAGCAGCTGCGATGAGCCATCATCATAATATGGGTTGTGCGCCTGATGTGCGCCATTTTTCGGTTATTGTTTTCCATTTTCTAATCCACCTTGCTGAGTGAAAAGATGGCGCTATTTTAACGCAAGATGCACTAAAAATTGTGATGAGAATCACATAAATGCCGGTTTTGATAAATAACTATTCACCGGTTATGCAATGTATTGCATAAGTATCATCCAGGCGCAGAGGTTGGCATGTAAATGAATTGCTAATGTTCGCGAGCCCTGAACACTTAATTTTGATGCCGCCCGAGAAGGAATAAAAAAAGCGGTCAAATAACCGGCTGCATAACGATCAAATAAATCTGTATTGTGTTATTTATGTTATCAACCTGCTTTATGCTGGATTGGGTAAAAATTCAAATATAATGGTTTTGTATTCACATGCGATTTTTGATGATTATCGTTATTTGTGACTCGCCTCAACAACGCAGGGTAAGATGAGGCGAGTGAACAGGGAGGCGATTGACCTTGAATACCCCAGAACAACGGCAGCAGATTGCGGATTTTATCGGTAAGCAACACGTCTTGACGCTGTGCGCCGGCGACGGCCTCGACATGTGGTGCGCCAACTGTTTTTACGTGTTCGACGCCGCGACGATGGCGCTGTGGCTGATGACCGAACCGCACACCCGCCACGGCGGGCTGATGCTGAACAACGGCCGGGTGGTCGGCACCATCGCGCCGAAGCCGAAAAGCATCGCGCTGATCCGTGGCGTGCAGTACCGCGCCGAGGCGGTGCTGCTGAGCGGCGAAGAGGCCGAGGCGGCGCGCGCGCGTTACTGCAAGCGTTTCCCGATCGCCAGGGCGATGAAGGCCTCGGTTTGGCGGCTGGATCTGCACGAGGTGAAGATGACCGACAACACCCTCGGCTTCGGCAAGAAGCTGCACTGGGCGCGGTCTATACTTTAAGTCGACGTATTGATTACAACGGGAGATCGCATGGCGCGAGCACTGTTAGTCGGCGCAACCGGGCTGGTGGGGCGCGAGTTGTTGCAGCGGTTGCAAAGCGATCCGCAGATAACGGCCATCGTGGCGCCGACGCGCACGCCGCTGCCGCCGCACGGCAAGCTGACCAACCCGGTCGGCGATGCGCTGTTCGAGCTGCTGAGTAGCCTGCAGCAACCGGTCGATCTGGTGTTCTGCTGCCTGGGCACCACCCGCCGGGCGGCGGGCAGCGCCGATGCCTTCCGCTACGTCGATTATCAACTGGTGGTGGAGAGCGCGCTGACCGGCCGCCGCTTGGGGGCGCAGCACTGTCTGGTGGTGAGCGCGCTGGGCGCCAACGCGGATTCCACCTTCCTGTATAACCGCACCAAAGGCGAGATGGAGCAGGCGCTGCGCGAACAGCGCTGGCCGCGCCTGACGCTGGTGCGGCCTTCCATGCTGGTGGGGGATCGCCCGGCGCCGCGCCTGATGGAGCGCCTCACGTTGCCGCTGTTCAGGCTGCTGCCCGGCAAATGGCGGGCGGTCGCCGCCAAAGACGTGGCGCAGACGCTGTTGCAGCAGGCGTTCACGCCGGGTGAAGGGGTCAGGGTGCTGGAGTCGGATCGGCTGCACTGCTACCGAGGCTGACGCTGAGGTGGTCGAACGCCAGCTCCAGCCCGGCGGGCAGTTCGTGGTCCAGCAGCCACAGATCGAGATGATGGCTGATGTGCGTCAGCAGCGTGCGTTTGGGCTGCAGCAAGCGCTGCGTCTCCTGCGCGCGGGTCAGATCGTTGTGGTTGCGTGGCGCCTGCGGCTGAGGCGGCAGGCTGCAGTCGAGCACCAGCAGATCCAGCGCCACGTTCTGCAGATAGCCGGCGGTGGCCGGCGGCAGGCCGACGGTGTCGGTCAGGTAGGCCAGCGCAGCGCCCGCCGCCTGGATCAGATAGCCGTGGGTCAGTTTGGAGTGTTGCAGCGGCAGCGGGGTGATGCGCATGCCGCCCAGTTCGACGGTGGCGAAGGGCGCCAGCGGCGGCTGAAACGCCAAAATGCCGGGGTGTTTGAACAGGTCGTCGCAGCCCTGTTCATCCGGCGGGCCATATACCGGAATGGAATTTCCGCACCCCCAACGCAAAGGAAATAACCCCTGAACGTGATCCATGTGGTAATGTGTCAGTAAAAAACGTTGAATTTGCCCCGCCGAAAATCGCCGCTCCAAAGCCGGTAATCCCGCATCCAATAAGGTCGTTTCCCCCTGATAGTTGAGCATGGCGCTGCACGCTCGCCGCCGAAATGCCGGCTCGCGCCGCGCCCGTTGGCAGATAGGGCAGTCGCAGCCGAACACCGGCACCTGCTGCGCGCCGCCGGTGCCGAGAAAGGTCAGTTGCATCGCTCCCCTCCGTTAAAGGTACTTCTGCGCAAAGCGGTTAATGTCGCGAAAATCCGCCAGCCGCGCCTGCAGCGTGGCGTGATCCCAGTGCCACCACTGGCTGCGTTCGATACGCTCGATCAGCTCGTCGTCAAAGCGCATGCCGATCTTCTTGGCCGCCACGCCGGCGACGATGCTGTAGGGCTCCACGTCTTTGGTGACCACCGCCGCGCTGCCGATCACCGCGCCGTTGCCGACGCTGACGCCCGGCATCAGGATGGCGTTATGGCCGATCCACACGTCGTGGCCGACGGTGACGTGGTGCTCGCGCCGCCAGTCGAAGAACGCTGCGTCATCTTCCCCCAGCCCGTATTCGGAAGCGCGGTAGGTGAAGTGGTGCTGCGCGATGCGCTGGTAGGTCGGGTGGTTGCCGGGATTGATGCGCGCATAGGAGGCGATGGAGACGAACTTGCCGATAGTGGCGTAAAAGATCTGGTTGTGCCCGGCGGTGTAGGAGTAGTCCCCCATCTCCACCTCTTCCAGGATCGCATCGTCGGCCAGGTGCACATACTGGCCGAGCCGGGTGCGGTTAAGGGTCACGTTGTCGCCGATTTTCGGCTGGGCGAAGTCGTTCATGGCGTCGCGTCCTGAGTTTGTCGGGTAGAGGTCGGCAGCAGCGCCAGCAGCGCCGCCAGGGTGTCGTCGAGTGGGCCGTCGTTGTGCAGCACCCGGCAGCCGGCGGGCAGGCTCTGCTGATATTCCGCCGCCCGCGCCAGCCGCTGCTCGATCTGTTCGGCGCTTTCCCGCCCGCGATCCTGCAGGCGCTGGCGCAGGATCGCGGCGCTGACCTGCAGGCACACCGGCAGCAGCTGCGCCCCGTAGCGCTGCTGCGCCTGCGGCAGGTGGGCGCGCGAACCGTTGACCGCCACGTCGATCCCCTGCAGCAGCCAAAGATCCACTTCGATCCCGAACGCGTAGCGCTGCTGGTGCGCCTGCCAGTCGAGCGCGAACAGCCCCTTGGCGCGGCGGCGCAGAAATTCGGGTTCGCTCAGCGCGATGTGATTCTCGCAGCCGGCGTCCGCCGGCCGGGTGATGTAGCGGTGCGCCACCAGCGGCGCGCGGTCGGCGTCGGCCCGCAGCGCGGCCAGCAGGCTGTCCTTGCCTGCGCCGGAAGGCCCCATCAGATAGATGAGCCGCGCCATCAGAACACCTGCCTGCCCTGACGCCACACGTTCTGCACGTAAACGTGCTCGCCGTGCGGCCGCGCCAGCACCAGATCCGCCCGCAATCCTTCGGCGAGGGTGCCGCGATCCTGCAGATCCAGCGCCCGCGCCGGGTTGCGGGTGATCATGCGCACCGCCTGGGGCAGATCGTAGGCGTTGCGCTCGTCCGCCGCGAGGCGAAACGCCGCGTCCAGCAAGCTGGCCGGGTAATAATCGGAAGAGAGAATATCCAGCACCCCCAGCGCCGCCAGGTGGTGCGCCGCCACGTTGCCGGAGTGGGAACCGCCGCGCACGATGTTCGGCGCGCCCATCAGCACCTGCAGGCCCTGCTGGTGCGAGGCGCGGGCAGCCGCCTCGGTGGTGGGGAACTCGGCGATGGCGCTGCCCAGCGCGCAGGATTCGGCCACGTGCGCGGCGGTGGCGTCGTCATGGCTGGCCAGCGAGATGCGGCGCGCGCGGCAGTGGGCGGCGATCGCCTCGCGGTTCGGCGCGGCCCAGCGGGCGGACAGGGCGACCTGCTGCTCCTCGTACTCGCTCATCTGCTGGTCGTTGAGGTGGTATTTGCCCTGATAATATTCGCGATACTTTTCGCGTGAGGCGAACTGGCGCTGGCCCGGCGAATGGTCCATCAGCGACACCAGCGACACGCCCGGCTTGTCCATCAGCTGTTCGAACAGCGGCAGGGTGCTCTCGTGCGGCAGCTCGCATCGCAGGTGCAGCCGATGCTCGGCGCGGTTCACCCCGGCGCGCTGGCTGTGGATCACCGCGTCGATCATCTTCTGCAGGTTTTCCAGCCGGTGGCCGCCGTCGCGCACGTCGCCGATCGCCACCGCGTCCAGCACCGTGGTGATGCCGTTGGCCACCATCAGCGCATCGTGGCTGCTCATCGCCGAATGGGCCGGCCAGTCGACGTTCGGGCGCGGGGTGAAAAACTTGTCCAGGTTGTCGGTATGCAGCTCGATCAGCCCCGGCAGCAGCCAGCCGCCGTCGCCGTCCAGCGCCTGCGGCAGCCGGCTCGGGCCGTCGGCGAAGCTGCGGATCACGCCGTCCTGCATCTCAAGCGAGCCTTGCACCACCTGGTCATCCAGCACCAGCTTAACGTTATTGACGATCATCAGAGGGCCTCCAGCGCCTGCGGCGCCTGCATATCATAAAGCCGGTCGGCGACCTGTCGGCGGACGCCTTCATCGTGAAAAATGCCGACGATCGCCGCGCCGCGCGCCTTGGCGCGTTCGATAAGCTGCACCACCGCCGCGCTGTTGCGGCTGTCGAGCGAGGCGGTCGGTTCATCCAGCAACAGGATGGGGTAGTCGACGATAAAGCCGCGCGCGATGTTTACCCGCTGCTGCTCGCCGCCGGAGAAGGTGGACGGCGCCAGCGGCCACAGGCGCTGCGGCACGTTGAGCGCAGCGAGCAGCGCTTCGGCGCGTTCACGGCACTCGACGCGCTCGACGCCCTGTTCCAGCAAGGGTTGCATCACCACCTCCAGCGCGCTGATGCGCGGGATCACCCGCAGGAACTGGCTGACCCAGCCCAGCGTATGGCGGCGCACGGCCAGAATCTGGCGCGCGTCGGCGCTGACCATGTCCAGCCAGTCGCCCTGGTGGTTGATCCAGATATGGCCGCTGTCCGGCAGGTAGTTGGCGTACAGCGAGCGCAGCAGGGTGGATTTGCCGCTGCCGGAGTGGCCGTGCAGCACCACGCATTCGCCGCCGTGGACCGTCAGGTTGGCGTCGTGCAGCACCGGCAGGCGGGTGCCGTACTGCTGATGCAGCACAAAGGTTTTACTGAGATGTTCAACTCGGATTTGCATAGTCATCTGTTATCGCCTTGGGTTACGACAGCACCGAAGAAACCAGCAGTTGGGTGTAGGGGTGGTGAGGATCGTCCAGCACCCGGTCGGTCAGGCCGCTCTCCACCACTTCGCCCTGTTTCATCACCAGCAGGCGGTGGGCCAGCAGCCGCGCCACGCCAAGATCGTGGGTGACGATCACCGCCGCTAGCTGCATCTCCACCACCAGATTGCGCAGCAGATCGAGCAGGCGCGCCTGTACCGACACGTCCAGCCCGCCGGTCGGCTCATCCATAAACACCAGCCTGGGGTGGGTGACCAGATTGCGGGCGATCTGCAGCCGCTGCTGCATGCCGCCGGAGAAGGTGGTCGGCAGATCGTCGAGGCGCGACAGCGGGATCTCGACGTCTTCCAGCCACTGGCCGGCCTGGCGGCGAATGTCGCCATAGTGGCGCTGGCCGATGGCCATCAGCCGCTCGCCGATGTTGCCGCCGGCGGAGACCTGCGGCCGCAGCCCGTCGAGCGGATGCTGATGCACCACGCCCCAGTCGGTGCGCAGCAGGCGGCGGCGATCGCTCTCCGCCATGGCGTACAGGTCGTGCTCCTGGTCCGCCTGAGGGCGGTAAAGGATCTGCCCGCGCTGCGGCGCCAGCCGCGCCGAGATCGACTTCAGCAGCGTGGTTTTGCCGGAGCCGGATTCGCCGACGATGCCCAGCACTTCACCGGGGTAGATGTCGAACGACACGTCGCTGAAGCCCTTGCCGGGGGCGTACAGGTGGGTGAGCCGGTTCACCGACAGCAGCGGGGTGGTGCTCAAAGGGGTGGAAGTCATCAGTGCTGCGCCTCTTGCGAAGATTGCGCCAGCTGCTGCCGGCAGTAGTCGGTGTCCGAACAGACGAACATGCGGTTGCCCCGATCGTCGAGCACCACCTCGTCCAGGTAGCTGTGGCGCGAGCCGCACAGCGCGCAGGGTTCGTCCCACTGCTGCACGCTGAACGGATGGTCGTCGAAGTCCAGGCTCTCCACCTTGGTGAATGGCGGCAGGGCGTAGATGCGTTTCTCGCGCCCGGCGCCGAACAGCTGCAGCGCCGGCATCATGTGCATTTTCGGGTTGTCGAATTTCGGGATCGGCGACGGATCCATCACGTAGCGATCGTTGACCTTCACCGGGTAGGCGTAGGTGGTGGCGATATGGCCGTAGCGCGCGATGTCTTCATACAGCTTCACCTGCATCACGCCGTACTCCTCCAGCGCGTGCATCTTGCGGGTCTCGGTTTCGCGCGGTTCGATAAAGCGCAGCGGCTCCGGGATCGGCACCTGATAGATCAGGATCTGGTCTTCGCGCAGCGCGGTTTCCGGAATTCGGTGACGGGTCTGGATCAGCGTAGCCTCCGGCGTGCGCTCGGTGGTTTCCACCCCGGCGACGCGCTGGAAGAAGCGGCGGATCGACACCGCGTTGGTGGTGTCGTCGGCGCCTTGGTCTATCACCTTCAGCACGTCGGCGCGGCCGATGACGCTGGCGGTGAGCTGAATGCCGCCGGTGCCCCAGCCGTAGGGCATCGGCATCTCACGGCCGCCGAACGGCACCTGGTAGCCGGGGATCGCCACCGCCTTGAGGATGGCGCGGCGGATCATGCGCTTGGTCTGTTCGTCCAGATAACCGAGGTTATAGCCGGTCAATACTTCACTCATCGCGGGCCTCCTGACGCTCGCTGTATTCCTGTCGCAGCCGCTTGAGCAGTTCCAGTTCGGCCTGGAAGTCGACGTAGTGCGGCAGCTTGAGATGGGAGACGAAGCCGGCGGCCTCGACGTTGTCGGCGTGGGCCAGCACGAACTCTTCGTCCTGCGCCGGGCCGGCGACGCCTTCGCCGTAGTCGGGGCTTTGCAATGCGCGATCCACCAACGCCATCGCCATCGCCTTGCGTTCGGCGCGGCCGAACACCAGCCCGTAACCGCGGGTGAAGTGCGGCGGATGGTCCTTGGGATCGACGAAGCCGTTGACCATTTCGCACTCGGTCAGCAGGATTTCGCCGATATCGATGGCGAAACCGAGCTCTTCAGGCACGATCTCCACCGAAACGTGGCCGGTGCGGATCTCGCCGGCGAACGGGTGGTTGCGGCCGTAGCCGCGCTGGGTGGCGTAGCCGAGCGCCAGCAGAAAACCTTCGTCGCCGCGCACCAGCTGCTGCAGGCGCGCCGAGCGCGAGCAGGGGTAAACCGGCGGGTTGCGGGTGATGTCGTCCGGCGTGCTGCCGTCGTCCTGCTCTTCGCGCGCCAACTGCTGGCGACACAACAGATCGAACACGTGGCTGCAGTTGTCCGGCAGCGGTTCGTCGGCCTGCGGCGCACGCGGCGCCTCGCCTTCCGCCAGCAGCGCGAAGTCCAGCAGCCGGTGGGTGTAGTCGTAGGTCGGCCCCAGCACCTGCCCGCCGGGCAAGTCCTTGTAAACCGCCGAGATGCGCCGCTCCAGCCGCATGTTTTCGCTGGCCAGCGGCTCGCTGACCGCCAGGCGCGGCAGGGTGGTGCGATAGGCGCGCAGCAGGAAGATTGCCTCCACCAGATCGCCGCTGGCCTGTTTGATGGCCAGCGCCGCCAGCTCGCGATCGTAGATGCCGCCTTCGGTCATCACCCGATCTACCGCCAGCCCCAGCTGCTGTTCGATTTGTTCCGCGCCGATCGCCGGCAGCGCCTCGTCGCCGCGCCGCAGCTGTTCCTGCAGCTGATGGGCGGCCTCAATGGCTTTTTCGCCCCCTTTTACCGCTACGTACATCAGCACACCTCCACGCGGGTGGTCCGCGGGATCGCCAGCAGGCGATCGCCGCAGGTCAGCAAAATATCCAGCCCCAGCGGGAAGCGCTGCGGGCGGTTGACCAGGTAATCCAGCAGCGCCGGCGGCAGGCGTGGCGCTATCAGGCGTTGGCTCTCGATGCCGGGGCCGGTCAGGCGCAGCGCGGCGCCGTTCTCCAGCTCGGCGAGCTGCACGATGACCGTGGCGCCGCATTCCGGCGAGATTTCCGTGCCGTGCGGCAACGCCTGCAGATCGGCGGCCTGCACGTGCTCATCGAACAGGGCAAAACAGACCTCCTGCGCCGTGGCGGCCAGCGGTGCGCCGCTGTGAAAACGAATGTTTGTTAGCACTTGCTCACTTTTAAGCGCAGCGCACAGCTGCAGCGGCGTTTCCTGATCGGCCAGCGTCAGCAGCGCGGCGGTGCTGGCGGCGTTCAGCGGTGCCCAGGCCGGGCCGTTCGGCAGCGTCACCCGGTGGCCCGGTTCGCTCAAGGCTTTAAGAATCAAACGGAAAGCGTGCTGCGATTGGTCTATCGGTTGCTCAAAACCGGTCAATAAACTCATGGCTCAATCCCCTCGCACCAGCGTAAAGAAGTCCACCCGGCTGGCGGCGATCGCCCGGGCGCGCAGCTGGCGCTGTTCGTGCTGCAGCGCGGCCAGCGGCGCGATCAGCTGTTGTTGCAGGCGCTCGCCGTGCTCCGGCTGTTGCAGCAGCGCATCGGCCAGCGCGCACAGCTCGGCGTGCGCCTTGTCGCGCCCGGCGATATAGCTGTAGCCGTAGCCGCCGTTGTCCAGCTGCACCACCGCGCGGGTGACGGTCATGTCCCCCAGTACGAAGCGGCGGCCGGTGGCGCCCATGCGCCCCTGCAGCTGGGCCAGGCCGATCTCCGGCGCGCGGATGCTGCGGTAACCCGGGCTGAGGTTCAGCGCCTGCCAGTGGCTGCGCAGCTGCTCGGGCCGGCTGTGCGCCAGCACCGACATCCAGCGTTGTCTCGACTCTAAGGCGTGCATTCAGTGCTCCATCGTCAGTTCAATCATGTCGGCGCGGGCCAGGCTGACGGAGTATTCCGCCACGTCTTCGCCGCCGCTGCGGACGTTAAGGGTGCGCACGCACAGCAGCGGCGCGTGGGTGGCGATCTCCAGCAGCCGGCTCTCTTTGGCCTGCGCGCGGCGCGCGCTGATGCGCGTCTGGCGGCGGGCCAGCGGCTGCTGGAGGTGCTGTTCGATAAACTGGTGCAGCGAACCGCTGTGGAACTGCTGCAGCGCCGGCCACCAGTCCAGATCGGGCAGATAGTGGTCGATCACGCTCATCGGCACGCCGTTGACCCGGCGCAGGGTGCGCAGGTGGATCACCATTTCGCCTTCTTCACGCGAGAGCGCGCTGGCGACATGCCCATTGCACGGCCGCAAGACTGCGAGTAAGCGCTCACTGGTGGGATGGCTGCCCTGCTCGAACAGGTTCTGGCTGAAGCGGGTATTGGCATGCAGCGGGTAGTCGTAAGGCCGCATCAGCACCAGAATGCCGACGCCGTGGCGGCGCTGCAGCCAGCCGCGCTCCACCAGCTGATCCACCGCGCGGCGCAGGGTGTGGCGATTGACCTGATAGCGCTCGGCCAGCTGCTGTTCCGAAGGCAGGTAGTCGCCGCAGCGGTACTGCGTGCGCAGCTCCTGTTCCAGCTGCGCGGCGATCTGCTGATAGCGGGTGGGGTAAGTGGTCGGATGTCTAGATAACTCCATCATAATAAAAACCTCGTCATGCCGATGGCGGTGCGATGAAGGCGGAAGCGGTGCGTTTCATCGGGCGTCTACCCTGTGGTTTTCAAGTTGGCATCATGGTGACGGGCGCAGATGACAATCGCGTTACGCCTCGGTGGCGAACAGATGAACTATTTAGGACAGCCCGGGCGTGCACGAGCGGCGGCGGCGCGCTATGCTGGCGCCACTGTTGACTGACTCTGGCCGCTACCATGCCGCAACCTCTGAACGCCCCTGAACACGCCCCACGCGCCTGGCCGCTGTGGAAACCGATCCTGTTTCTGCTGGTGGTGGCCGTTGGCCTCTACTACGTGAAATGGCAGCCTTACTACGGCAAGGCGTTCGTAGCGGCGGACAGCCACTCGATCGGCAAATCGATCCTGGCCGACGGCGCCGCAAGCCCCTGGCTGGCGGCCTGGCAGTACGCGCTGGTCTACTTCACCGCGGTGTGGAAGGCGGCGCTGCTCGGGGTGTTGTTAGGTTCGCTGGTGCAGGTGCTGATCCCGCGCGACTGGCTGGCGCGCACGCTCGGCCATCGGCGTTTTTCCGGCACCATGCTGGGGGCGCTGATCGCGCTGCCGGGCATGATGTGCACCTGCTGCGCCGCGCCGGTTGCCGCCGGCATGCGCCGCCAGTCGGTGTCCAGCGGCGCCGCGCTGGCCTTTTGGCTCGCCAACCCGATACTGAACCCGGCGACGCTGGTGTTCATGGGGTTTGTGCTCGGTTGGCCGTTCGCCGCCATCCGCCTGGTGGCGGGCGTGGTGATGGTGCTGGGTATCGCCTGGCTGGTGCAGCGCGTGACCGCCAACGATCCGCAGCCCGCCGCGCCGCAGCCGCCGCTGATGACGGCGCAGAGCGATGAGCGGCCGTTCCTCGCCCGCTGGGGCAAAGCGCTGTGGGCGCTGTTTTGGTCGACCATCCCGATCTACGTGCTGGCGGTGCTGGCGCTAGGCGCGGCGCGGGTCTGGCTGTTCCCGCACGCCGACGGCGCCGTCGACAATAGCCTGCTGTGGATCATCACGCTGGCGATCGTCGGCTGCCTGTTCGTTATCCCCACCGCGGCGGAAATCCCGATCGTGCAGACCATGATGCTGGCGGGCATGGGCGCAGGCCCGGCACTGGCGCTGCTGATGACCCTGCCGGCGGTCAGCCTGCCTTCGCTGCTGATGCTCAACAAGGCCTTCTCCGCCCGGGCGCTGTGCCTGACGGCGGCGCTGGTGGCGCTGTGCGGCGTGCTGACCGGCGTGGTGGGGATGGGGTTGGTGTAAAATGTTCGAAAAACGACCGTTTACCTCGATATCGTTGTCACAAATGTGCTAACGTTTCTGTTCAAGATTTAGTGTCGCCATCGTGCGATTGCAGGAGGAGCAAAGATGGAAAGTCGCATCCAGTTTCGCATCGAAGATGAAACCAAGCGTTTGGCGCAAAAGGCCGCGGAAGCTAAAGGAACGACATTGAGTGAAGCCTGCCGCCGCTTGGCGGAGCAAATGGCTGATGAGCAACGGGCCGCGGAGGAGCACGAAAATTGGTTGAAAGATAAGGTGGATGCAGCTTTTTCCCGTCTGCATGAGGGTAATGCTGTCTACCTTAGCCAACAAGAAGTAGAAGAAAGCATGGATGCCTTTAAGGCAAAAATTAGAGCGAAATACGACCGAAAATAGGGATCGTTATGCGTATCGAATGGGATAATGCAGCGCTACGGGACAGGGAACGTATTTTTGAGTTTCTTTATATTTTCAATCCACAGGCGGCAGTGCAGGCTGATAACGAGATAGATAAAGCGGTAAAGCGCCTGCTGGATCATCCTGAATTAGGTAAGCCTTGGTATGGGAAGGCACGTAAGCTGCTAGTTAACAAGGCCTCCCTGTTGCTGGTGTATATCATCGTCGATGATGTTATTAAGGTTTTCTCGATTGCCCACCAGCGCGAGAAATTTCCAAACTAGCGTTGTCAGCGCAACCTATGCACCACCTGGTTGCTGCTGCCGCGCCAGATCAGCGCCGGGTCTTTCAAATCCTGCACGAACTTGCCGTCGATCAGCACGTTGATCCTGTCCACCACCTGCATTTGCTGTGCGTCCAGCTCCGCCAGCCGGTAGCCGGTCCACAGCCAGATATCCTTGCCGGGGCACTCGGCGCGCACCCGTTTCACCAGTTGCAAGATGCTCGGCACGTTAGCCGGGTGCAGCGGATCGCCGCCGGAGAGCGACAGCCCCTGGCGCGGCACGCGCGTATCGTTCAGATCGGCGATGATGCGGTCTTCCAACGCCGGGGTAAACGGCTGGCCGGAGTTGAGCCGCCAGGTGCTTTTGTTGTAGCAGCCGGGGCACTGGTGCACGCAGCCGGCGACAAACAGCGTGCAGCGGGTGCCGGGGCCGTTGACCACGTCGATTGGGTAATACTGGTGATAATTCATGTGAGGTCTGCCCATCAGGCTATTTTACTGGCCATTTTGCCTCCGGCAGTGCTCCCAATCCTCACGTACTGTGTGTACGCTGCGGTTGGTGCGCGCTGGCCGAAGGCAAACTGGCGGCGACAATCACGCCTGATGAACAGGCTTCTGCATAGGCTGCGCGGCGTTTTTCAGCCGAGCTGCCCATTACCGAGGTGTTTCACCCGGCGTTTCACCTCTTCCTGCTTGCCGGCGTTGAACGGCCGGGCATCGGGGCTGCCGAGATAGCCGCACACCCGGCGGGTGACCGAGACCTTGGCCGAGTCGTGGTTGCCGCATTTCGGGCAGATGAAGCCTTTGCTGGTGCAGGAGAATTCACCGGTGAAGCCGCATTCGTAGCACTCGTCGATCGGCGTGTTGGTGCCGTAGTAAGGCACCCGGCTGTAGCTGTAGTCCCACACGTCTTCCAGCGCCTTCAGGTTGTGCTGCAGGTTCGGGTACTCGCCGTAGCAGATGAAGCCGCCGCTGGCCAACGGCGGGTAGGGCGCTTCGAAGTCCAGCTTGTCGTACGGATTGACCTTCTTCTCCACGTCGAGGTGGAAGCTGTTGGTGTAATAGCCCTTGTCGGTGACGCCCGGCACCACGCCGAAATCGGCGGTGTCCAGCCGGCAGAAGCGATCGCACAGGTTTTCGCTCGGCGTGCTGTAGAGGCTGAAGCCGTAGCCGGTCTCGTCTTTCCAGGCGTCGACGGCGGCGCGCAGCCGTGCGACGATCGCCACCGCTTTGGCGCGCAGCGCCTCGTCGTCATACACGTGGTTTTCGCCGCCGAACAGCGCGTTGATGGTCTCGTGCAGGCCGATGTAGCCCAGCGAAATTGAAGCGCGGCCGTGCTTGAAGATATCGGCGATGTTGTCGTCGGCCTTGAGCCGCACGCCGCAGGCGCCTTCCATGTACAAGATTGGCGCCACCCGCGCCTTGATGCCTTCCAGCCGGGCGATGCGCGTCATCAGCGCCTTTTTCGCCAGCTGCAGGCGCTGATCCAGCAGCGTCCAGAAGCGCGACTCATCGCCCATCGCCTCCAGCGCGATGCGCGGCAGGTTGAGGCTGATGACGCCGATGTTGTTGCGGCCGTCGTGCACCAGTTCGCCGTCCTGCTCGTAGGTGCCGAGGAAGCTGCGGCAGCCCATCGGCGTTTTGAACGAGCCGGTGACCTTCACCACCTGATCGTAGTTGAGGATGTCCGGGTACATGCGCTTGCTGGCGCACTCCAGCGCCAGCTGCTTGATGTCGTAGTTCGGGTCGCCGTACTGGTGGTTGAGGCCGTCGCGGATGGCGAACACCAGTTTGGGGAACACGGCGGTCTTGCGGTTTTTGCCCAGCCCGGCGATGCGGTTTTTCAGGATCGAGCGCTGGATCAGGCGCGACTCCCAGCTGGTGCCGAGGCCGAAACCGAAGGTGACGAACGGCGTCTGGCCGTTGGCGGTGTGCAGGGTGTTGACCTCGTACTCCAGCGACTGGAAGGCGTCGTAACACTCTTTCTCGGTGCGCGCCATGGCATAGCCTTTGGCATCCGGGATCTGCCACTCTTCCGCCACCTGCAGGTGTTTGCGGAAGCTCTCGTCGACGAACGGCGCCAGAATTTCATCGATGCGGTTGATGGTGGTGCCGCCATAAATATGGCTGGCGACCTGAGCGATGATCTGCGCGGTCACGGCGGTGGCGGTAGAGATCGACTTCGGCGGCTCAATCTCGGCGTTGCCCATCTTGAAGCCGTTGGTCAGCATGCCTTTCAGATCGATCAGCATGCAGTTGAACATCGGGAAGAACGGCGAGTAGTCGAGATCGTGGTAGTGAATTTCGCCGCGTTCATGGGCCAGCACCACGTCGCGCGGCAGGATGTGCTGCTTGGCGTAGTGTTTGGCGACGATGCCCGCCAGCAGGTCGCGCTGGGTGGGGATCACCTTGCTGTCCTTGTTGGCGTTCTCATTCAGCAGCGCGCGGTTGCTTTGCTCGACCAGGCCGCGAATTTCCTGGTTCAGGCGGCCGCGCAGCTCGCGCGCCACGTCGCGATCGTGGCGGTATTCGATATAGGCGCGCGCCAGCTGTTTGTACTCGCCGGCCATCAGCTGGTTTTCCACCGCCTGCTGGATCTCGTGGATATCGACGCGCGGCTGTTGCTCCATGCGCTGAGCGACCACGCGGGCGACGGTGGCGCAGTAGTCGGCGTCGACCACGCCCACCGCCAGCGCGGCGCGCTCGATGGCCTGCGCAATGCGCGCTTCGTCAAAAGGTACCTGGCAACCGTCCCGCTTAATCACTACTGGTTTCACGTTGTACTCCTTGTTCCCCGAGGGAGCGTTCATACCCGCCTGACGCGGCGAGCAACCGTCAAATTTCGCTTATCCACAGGGCAAAGCCGCAGCGCGCAAGGGCTGTGGCGACGTGTGGATGATTTTGTGGATAACTACTATATATAGGTGTTCGTAATTCCTAATGCACTATATATAGATATTGGCGCGATTCTTTTGATGTAGAACAAGGAAAACGGAAGAGCGTGCGTAAGCTGAACAGACGTCAATCGCCCGTTGGCCGATCGCGAAAATGTTCCAGCAGAAAGTCGACCCAGACGCGCACCCGCGGCGGCAGATCCGCTGAGGCGTAATAGAGCCACAGCTGCACCGGGCGCGGCCAGCATTGCGCCAGCACCGGCCGCAGCGTGCCTTGTTCGAAGTGCTTTTCAACGTACCAGCGCGCCAGGTTGACGATACCGAGCCCGGCCAGCGCCGCATCCAGCAACATCTCCGGCCGGCTGACCACCAGCCGGCCGTTCAGATCCAGCGCCAGCGTTTCGCCCTGATGGCGCAGCTGCCATTTGACGTGGCGGCCGTTGCCCGGGTTACGGTGCAGCAGGCAGTCGTGGCGCAGCAGATCGTGCGGCGTTTGCGGCTCACCGCGCCGCGCCAGATAGTCGGGCGAGGCCGCCAGCACCATATGCATCGGGTAGAGCGGGCGGGCCACCAGCCGGCTGTCGGGATCGACCCGGCTGCCGATGCCGACGTCGAAGCCTTCGCCCACCAGGTTCACCACCCGGGCGTCCAGCGACAGATCGAGATCGATCTGCGGATAACGCGCCAGAAATTGCGGGATCAACGGCATCAGCATCTGGCGGCCGAAGCCGGGGATCATGCTGACGCGCACCACCCCGGCCGGCGCCTGCCGTTCGCCGCCGGCGCTCTCCAGCGTGGCCGCCAGCGCCTGCCACAGCGGCGCCACCTGCGCCAGCAGCGCCTTACCCTCGTCGGTCAGCAGCACGTTGTGGGTGTTGCGCTGAAACAGCCGCAGCGCCAGCTTCTCTTCCAGCGCGCGGATGTTTTTGCTGACCGCCGCCGGCGTGACGCCCAGCTGGCGAGCAGCGGCGGAGAAATTTTGCGCCTGCGCGGCGGCGAGGAAGGCCGGCAGCAGGCGGTGCACGTCAAAGGGCAGCGACATAGTGGTTGATACTTTCAGTTGAAATTGAAGTGACCTTTAACAGCCTACACCCGAAGCGGCGGAAATGGAAAAATGCCCTCATCTTCTTATGACCGAGGAATCGTTATGTCGCGCATTTTAGTGTTAACCGCCCACCGCACCCCCGACGAGTCGCGCATCAACAAAGCGCTGATCGAGGCCGTACGCCCGCTGCCTAACGTGACCGTTCACGAACTGATCCGCGCGTACCCGGATTACCGCATCGACGTGGCGCGCGAACAGGCGCTGCTGCAGAGCCATGATGCGGTAGTGATGTTGTTCCCGTTTTATTGGTACAGCTCGCCGGCGATCCTCAGCGAATGGCAGGATGCGGTATTAACCTACGGTTTCGCCTACGGCAGCGAAGGCACCCAACTGCACGGCAAGCCGCTGCAGCTGGTGGTGAGCACCGGCGGCAACGCGCAGGCCTATACGGCGGAAGGGTACAACCGTTATCCGGTGCAGGATCTGCTGCTGCCGTTCCACGCCATGGCCAACCTGACCGGCATGGATTATCTGCCGCCGCATCTGGTGCAGGGCGTATTCGACATGAGTGATGAACGCCTGGCGCAAGAGGCCGCCGGGGTGGTAGCGCTGCTGGGGAAATGGTAGGGCGCAGCGCTCGCCGCGCCCTGCGGGGTTAGTCTTCGAGCAGCCACCACACCGCTTCGAACGGCCGTAGCGTCAGCGCCTGCGGCTGGTCTGCCGAGTCGCTGTAGTTGCTCATCAGCGGGCGCCACTGGGCGGAAGGCTCCACGCCCGCCGCCGTCCAGGCCTGCGGCTCGCGGCTCAGGTTGGCCGCTACCAGCAGGCGCTGGCCGTTCCAGCTGCGCTGATAGCACCACAGCGCCGGGTGTTCCGGTGCCAGATCCTGATAGTCGCCGTGGGTCAGCAGCGGGTATTGCTTGCGCAGGGTGATCAGCTGGCGGTAGGCGTAAAACACCGAGTCGAGGTCGGCCAGCGCCGCTTCGGCGTTGATCTGCGGGTAGTTCTCAGCGCAGCCGATCCACGGCGTGCCGGTGGTGAAACCGGCGTGCGGCGCGGCGCTCCACTGCATCGGCGTGCGGCCGTTGTCGCGCGATTTGTCGGCCAGGATCGCCAGCAGCTCGGCGTCGCTGCGGCCCTGGGCGCGCAGTTCAGCGTACATGTTCAGGCTTTCCACGTCGCGATACTGCTCGATGGCGCGGAAGCCGGGGTTGGTCATGCCGAGTTCTTCGCCCTGATAGATATAAGGCGTGCCCTGCATGCCGTGCAGCACCATCGCCAGCATTTTGGCGGCCGGCACTCGCAGTGCGCCTTCATCGCCGAAGCGTGACACGATGCGCGGCTGATCGTGGTTGCACCAGAACAGCGCGTTCCAGGCGCGGTTATGCATCCCTTGCTGCCAGTGGCGGAAGATCTGCTTCAGCTCCACGTAATCCGGCGCCGCCCGCGTCCATTTTTCGCCGCCCGCGTAGTCCACCTTCAGATGGTGGAAGTTGAAAGTCATCGACAGCTCTTCACCGCTCTGCGCCGCGTATTGCTGGCAATGCTCGAGTGTGGTGGAGGACATCTCGCCCACCGTCATCAGGCCGCGCGGCTGGAACACGTCGCGGCTCATCTCCTGCAGGAACTCGTGGATGCGCGGGCCGTCGGTGTAGAAGCGGCGGCCGTCGCCCTGGCTGTCAGACGGGAAGTCCTGCTGCTTGGACACCAGGTTGATCACGTCGAGGCGCAGGCCGTCGACGCCTTTATCCGCCCAGAACTGACACACTTTCTTCAGCTCTTCGCGCACCGGCGGGTGTTCCCAGTTGAGATCCGCCTGCTCGGCGGCGAACAGGTGCAGATAGTACTGGCCGCTGTCGGCGTGCCACTGCCAGGCGTTGCCGCCGAACTTGGAGCGCCAGTTGTTCGGCGGCGTATCCCCGTCGCCGTCGCGCCAGACGTAAAACTGGCGATACGGGCTGTGGCGATCCTGCGCGGCCTTGAACCACGGGTGCTCGGTCGAGGTGTGGTTGAACACCATGTCCATCACGATGCGGATGCCGCGCTGGTGGGCGGCGGCGACCAGCTGCTCGAAGTCCGCCATCGTGCCGTAAGCCGGATCGATGGCGCAGTAGTCCGCCACGTCATAGCCATTGTCCACCTGCGGCGATACGTAGACCGGCGTCAGCCAGATGGCGTCGACGCCCAGCTCCTGCAGATAGTCCAGCCGCCGCGTCACGCCGGCCAAATCGCCGTAGCCGTTGCCGGTGCTGTCCTGAAAACTCTTCGGATAAATTTGGTAGATGACGCCGTTCTGCCACCAGGGGGTTGGGTTGCTCATAGTTCAATACCTTTGAATCGTGACAACGAGCCTGCGCGAGCAGGCTCCTACATTCATATTGCGTCAATCAAACCGGCAGCTCGCCGCGCGCGGCCTTGCGTTTGTAGACCATGATGGTCAGCACCAGCGGGATGACGATCGCCACCAGAATCGCCAGCGAGTAAATCAGCCAGAACTGCGGCTTGATAGACAGAATGCCCGGCAGACCGCCGACGCCGATGCCGTTGGCCATCACGCCGTCCAGCCCGCAGATAAGGCCGGCGATCGCGGAGCCGATCATCGCGCACAGCATCGGGAAGCGGTATTTGAGGTTAATGCCGTACATCGCCGGTTCGGTCACGCCGAGGTAGGCGGAGATCGCCGCCGGCACCGAGATTTCACGCTCGTTGGCCTTGCGGCTGATGATGATGATGCCGAGCACCGCCGAAGCCTGCGCGATGTTGGACAGCGCAATCAGCGGCCACACCGGGGTGCCGCCCATGCTTTGGATCATCTGCATGTCGATAGCCAGCGTGGTCTGGTGCACGCCGGTGATCACCAGCGGCGCATACAGGAAGCCGAACAGCGCGGCGCCCACCGGGGCGAAGCTGCCGGTCATCACCGCTTTCACCGCCCAGGCGACGCCGTCGCCGATCATGCGGCCGAACGGCCCGATCAGCGCGTGCGCCAGGAACACCGCCAGCAGCAGCGAGACCACCGGCACCACCACCAGATAGAGATAGTCGGGGACGATCTTTTTCAGCCGGGTTTCGATCCAGCCCAGCGCCATGCCCGCCAGGATCGACGGGATCACCTGCGCCTGATAGCCGACTTTCTGGATCACGAACCAGCCGAAGTTCCACACTTCCGGCGTTTGCTGGCCGAGCAGGTAGGAGTTCATCAGCTGCGGCGACACCAGGGTGACGCCCAGCACGATGCCGAGCACCGGCGTGCCGCCCATCTTTTTCACCGTCGACCAACAGATGGCCACCGGCAGGAACATGAAGATCGCTTCGCCCAGCAGCCACAGGAAGTCGTAAACGGTTTTCCACGCCGGGTGCATCTGCGCCAGCGTTTGGCCGCCGGACATCGGGATGTCGCCGATCACGTTGCGGAAACCTAGGATCAGACCGCCGCTGATCAGCGCCGGCAGCAGCGGGAAGAAGATCTCGGCGAAGTGGGAGATGGTGCGCTCGGTCCAGGTCATGTTCTGGCGCGCCGCCACCTTGGCCTGTTCTTTGTCGGCCTCGTTGACGCCGGTGCTGGCGATCAGCGCCTGATAGTAGTCGCCGACGTCGGTGCCGATCACCACCTGGAACTGCCCGGCGTTGGTGAAGCAGCCTTTGACCATCGGCAGCTCTTCGATCTCTTTCGGTTTCGCCTTATTGGGATCGTTGAGGACGAAACGCAGCCGGGTAATGCAATGGCTGACGGTGGCGATGTTCTCGCGGCCGCCGACCAAAACAATCAGGCGATCAATATCCTGCTGTTTTACTTTGCTCATTATGGGATACCTGCAGAGGTGTTGACTGAGTAATGATCAAAGCTTAGCCACTCGGCTTTTTGAATGAAATGGGAACGTTCCCGGTTTGGGGCGAGGATCACAAAATGACAAAAAATGGTCAATTTCTAATCAGGGAGTCAGGAAAGTTTGCTGGGCACCACCAGGCGGCGGATCCCCTGTTCGCCGCTGAGCTGCGCCAGCAGCTGCTGCGCGGCCAGCAGGCCGGCGCTGCCGTAGCCGAACTCCACCGACAGAGTGTCGGGGAACAGGAAGCTGAGCAGCGGGGTGTTGCCGATGGCGCACACCTGAATGGCGCGCGCCGGCTGCTGCTGCAGGTACTTGATCGCGCCGAGGGCGATGCTGTCGGAGGCGCAGATCAGCGCGCTGGTGTGCGCATCGATCACTTCGGCGGCGTGCTGGAAACCGCTCTGGTAACTCAGCTCGCCCAGCGTGGCGCGCGGCGTGAGCTGGAGGCGTTCACAGGCGTCGAGATAGGCCTGGTAGCGGCGCTGGCCGGTGGTGGCGTCGCTGAGCTGCACCCCCAGATAGCCGATATGCCGATGCCCCTGCCGGTACAGACGATCCATCAACAGGTTCACCGCGCCGGCGTCGTCGTAGCAGACGGACGAGAAGCCGTCGTATTCGCGCACCATCACCACCATTTTTTCCTGCCATGGTTTGAGCATCGCCGCGGTCAGGCCGGTGAAGCCGAACAGGATCACCCCGTCGACGTTGCGCTGGCGCAGCACGTGCAGGTGCTCCTGCACCAGGCGGGTTTCGAACTGGCTCTCCATCACGATCGGGTCGAAGCCCTGCTGATACAGCAGCGGCAGCATGGTGCGCACCGCCTGGTTCTCCGACGGCGAATCGAGACGGGAAACGATAATGCCCACCACTTTGTCGCTCTGGCCGCGCATGGCGCGCGCCGACTTGGAGGGGGTAAACCCTTGCTGACGGATCACCGCTTCCACCCGTTCACGGGTTTGCGGGCTCACGCTGCCTTCATTGTTCAACACGCGTGAGACGGTGGATTTGCCTACGCCGCTCAGGCGTGCGATGTCCTTGATGGTCAGCCGGTTTTGCATGGTTTACTTTTCGTTGAAGTGGACAGGCGTAACATCACGGCCTGTAAAACAATGCCCGTCAGCATAGCTCATTTTCCTACGGGGATCTTGATGCAAAACGGGATTGTTGCACTGCGCTGAACGGCCGCTCCTGCCGCTCTGTTTTTCCCTTTACCGGAGGTTATACCCCATATGGACCCCGACCCGACTGCTTTAGACACTCACTCGGTTCTCCGGTAAAACCTCTCCGCCTGGCGCTGCTGTTTTACCGGTGAAGTACATCACGGTAACCGGTAGCGCGCGCTTCGTCGTTCGCTCCTGCTGCTGAAAAAAATAATAAGGATCTGCGTTGGCAGAGGCTTTTTGGCGCACCCGCCATCCGCCCGGCCGATGACGATCCCCGTTTACCCGCTGCCGTGAGGCACCGGGCGATGAGGTGCGAACCATGAAACTGAAAAAACTCCCCCGTCAGCTGCTGGGCCTGTTCGCCCGCGGCCTCCCGCGCCGTTTGGTGCGCCGCGACAGCCTGCTGGACGGCGTCAGCGGCGCTGCGCGCGATATGCCGGCCGGCCTGGCGCAGCAGCGGCTGGAATGCGCCGCCGCAGAGACGATGCAGCTGTTTGAGCGTTTTCACAGCCACCCGGAAGGCATCACCGCCCATGAGGCGGAACAGGTTCGCCGGCGCTGTGGCGAGAACGTCATCGACGATCAGCAGAAAGAGGCCTGGTGGCAGCACCTGTGGCACTGCTACCGCAACCCGTTCAACCTGCTGCTGACCGCGCTCGGCATGATCTCTTACGCCACCGAAGATCTCACCGGCGCCTTGGTGATCGCGCTGATGGTGCTGATCTCCACGTTGCTGAACTTCATCCAGGAGGCGCGCTCCAACCGGGCGGCCGATGCGCTGAAGGCGATGGTGAGCAACACCGCCACGGTGATCCGCAGCGATGCGCTCACCGGCAGGAGCGAGCATGTGGAGCTGCCGATCGCGCAGCTGGTGCCGGGCGATATCATCAAGCTGGCGGCCGGCGACATGATCCCGGCAGATCTGCGCGTGCTGTCGGCCAAGGATCTGTTCATCAGCCAGGCGGCGCTGACCGGCGAATCGCTGCCGGTGGAAAAATCCGCCGCGCCGCAGTTGCCGGCGGCCGATCCGCTCGACTGCCGGAACCTGTGCTTCATGGGCACCAATGTGGTCAGCGGCACCGCGCTGGCGATGGTGATCGGCACCGGCGGCAGCACCTATTTCGGCCAGCTGGCGCAGCGCGTCACCAGCCAGGATGAGCAGCCGAACGCCTTCCAGAACGGCATCAGCAAGGTCAGCTGGCTGCTGATCCGTTTTATGCTGGTGATGACGCCGATCGTGCTGCTGATCAACGGCTACACCAAGGGCGACTGGTGGGAAGCGGCGCTGTTCGCGCTGTCGGTGGCGGTCGGGCTGACGCCGGAAATGCTGCCGATGATCGTCACCTCGACGCTGGCCAAAGGGGCGGTGAAACTGTCGCGCCAGAAGGTGATCGTCAAACGGCTGGACGCCATCCAGAACTTCGGCGCGATGGACATTCTGTGCACCGACAAGACCGGCACCCTGACCCAGGACAAGATCGTGCTGGAGCGCCACACCGATGCGTTCGGCTCCGGCAGCGAGCGGGTGCTGCGCTACGCCTGGCTGAACAGCTTCTACCAGACCGGGCTGAAAAACCTGCTCGACGTGGCGGTGCTGAGCTGCGCGGAGCAGAATCGGCAGCCGGAGGCGCTGCAAAACTACCGCAAGGTGGATGAGATCCCGTTCGACTTCGTGCGCCGCCGCATGTCGGTGGTGGTGGCCAAAGACAACGAGTATCACGAGCTGGTGTGCAAGGGCGCGCTGGAAGAGATGCTGGCGATTTGCAGCCACGTGCGCCACGAAGACGAGGTGATCCCGCTGAGCGAGGCACTGCTGGCGAGGATCCGCCGCATCACCGACGATCTCAACCAGCAGGGGCTGCGGGTGGTGGCGGTGGCCAACAAGATCCTGCCGGCGCAAACCCATGAATACGGCGTGGCGGACGAGTCGGATCTGATCCTCGAAGGCTACGTCGCCTTCCTCGATCCGCCGAAGGAGAGCACCGCGCCGGCGCTGGCGGCGCTGAAACAGAACGGCGTCACGGTGAAGATCCTCACCGGCGACAACGAGCTGGTGGCCGCCAAAGTGTGCCGTGACGTCGGGCTCGAGGCCGATCATCTGCTGCGCGGCAGCGAGATCGAGCAGATGGACGACGAGCAGCTGGCGCAGGCGGCGGCGCGCACCACGGTGTTCGCCAAGCTGACGCCGCTGCACAAGGAGCGCATCGTCAAACTGCTGCGCCGCCAGGGGCACGTGGTGGGCTTTATGGGCGACGGCATCAACGATGCGCCGGCGCTGCGCGCGGCCGACATCGGCATCTCCGTCGATTCGGCGGTGGACATCGCCAAGGAAGCGGCGGACATCATCCTGCTGGAAAAAAGCCTGATGGTGCTGGAGCAGGGGGTGATCGAAGGGCGCCGCACCTTCGCCAACATGCTGAAATACATCAAGATGACCGCCAGCTCCAACTTCGGTAACGTGTTCAGCGTGCTGATCGCCAGCGCCTTCCTGCCGTTCCTGCCAATGCTGCCGCTGCACCTGTTGATTCAGAACCTGATGTACGACATCTCGCAGATCGCCATCCCGTTCGATAACGTCGACGACGATCAGATCACCCAGCCGCAGCGCTGGAACTCCGCCGATCTGGGGCGGTTTATGGTGTTCTTTGGGCCGATCAGTTCGATCTTCGACGTGCTGACCTTCAGCCTGATGTGGTGGGTGTTCAAGGCCAATACGCCGGAAATGCAGACGCTGTTCCAGTCCGGCTGGTTCGTGGAAGGGCTGCTGTCGCAAACGCTGATCGTGCACATGATCCGCACGCGCAAAATTCCATTTATCCAGAGCCGACCGTCCTGGCCGCTGTGCATCATGACGCTGGCGGTGATCGCCACCGGCATCGGCCTGGTGTTCTCGCCGCTGGCCGGCTTCCTGCAGCTGCAGGCGCTGCCGCTCGCCTACTTCCCGTGGCTGGTGCTGATCCTCGCCGGTTACATGGTGCTGACCCAGTGCGTGAAAGGCTGGTTCGTGCGCCGCTACGGCTGGCAATAACCCGTTCGCCCCCTCCGGCCGGGAGGGGGCAACTGTGATCCCGTCCGCTTTTTCACCGCAACGGTTGGACATCTGTTCTGTGCTGAGTCTTTATCTACAGCGTTGGCTGTTTTCCCCTGCGCCTTTCAAGCCACCGCGTTGTTGGCTGTACGCCCGCCCCCCAGTTACTTAGCAGACCTAAGCGCCTGGGGATGCGGGCGCTTGCCGCCTAGCGGTGGTTTGAAATTCATTGGGGATATTTTGTTTTTTTCCTCTGAGGAATTTCCGATGCACAGACCTTTCCGTTATACGCTACTGGCTTCATCGTTATGGTTTTCTTGCGGCGCGCTGGCGCAGCCGGCGGGTGATTTGCCGCTGATGCCCTGGCCGCAGCAGGTGGAAGTGACGCAACCGGCGGGCAAACTGATTTTGGATCACCGGCTGTCGTTAAGCCTCCAGGGCGATGATTTGGGCGACGCGCTGCCGCGCTGGCGCCAGCGCATCGAACTGCAGACCGGCTGGACGCTGGCGCCGAGGGAAGAAGCGAACGGCGCGGCGATCAAGGTGGTGATCAAGGATCGGGTGGCGGCGCAGCCGCTGCCGGGCAGCGACGAAAGCTACCGGCTGGCGGTCACGCCGCAGGGCGCCACGCTGACCGCCAACACCCGCTTCGGCGCGCTGCGCGGCATGGAGACCCTGCTGCAGCTGCTGCAGACCGACGGGCAAAACACTTTCCTGCCATTGGTGGACATTCGCGACGTGCCGCGTTTTCCGTGGCGCGGCGTGCTGCTGGATTCGGCGCGCCATTTCCTGCCGCTGCCGGACATTCTGCGCCAGCTTGACGGCATGGCGGCGGCCAAGCTCAACGTATTCCACTGGCACCTGACCGACGATCAGGGCTGGCGCTTCGCCTCCGAGCATTACCCCAAATTGCAGCAGCAGGCCAGCGACGGCCTGTTTTACACCCGTGAGCAAATGCGGCAGGTGGTGGCTTACGCCACGGCGCGCGGCATTCGCGTGGTGCCGGAGATAGACATGCCGGGGCACGCCTCCAGCATCGCGGTGGCCTATCCCGAGCTGATGAGCGCGCCGGGGCCGTATCGCATGGAGCGCGAGTGGGGCGTGCATAAGCCGACGCTAGACCCGACCCGCGACGAGGTTTATCAGTTTGTCGACACGATCGTCGGTGAATTGGCAGAGATCTTCCCCGATCCCTATCTGCACATCGGCGGCGACGAAGTGGACGCCAGCCAGTGGCGGGCGTCGCCGTCGATACAGGCGTTTATGCAGCAGAACGGGCTGGCGGATACCCATGCGCTGCAGGCCTACTTCAACCAGAAGCTGGAAAAGATCCTCGAGAAGCACCAGCGGCAGATGGTCGGCTGGGATGAGATCTACCACCCGTCGCTGCCGCGCTCGATCGTCATTCAATCCTGGCAGGGGCAAGACTCGCTGGGCGCCAGCGCGCAGGATGGCTATCAGGGCATTCTCTCCACCGGTTTCTATCTCGATCAGCCGCAAAGCACCGCCTATCACTACCGCAATGAAATTCTGCCGCAGCCGCTGGGGGTCGAGACGGCGGTGCAGCCCGGCGAGCAGGCGCAAAGCTGGCGTTTCAGCATGCAGCGCCTGAAGGGAAGCGCGGTGGAAGGCAGCTTCACGCTGATCGAGGGCAAGCAGGGCTGGCGCGGCTTTATCGATTTCAACGGCAAGTCACGCCGCGCGGTGCACGACATCGTCTGGCGCACGCCGCAGCAGGTGACGTTCCGCGTCGATACCTGGATGGGCGACACGCGGCCGGTGTTTACGCTGCAACAGGACAAGCTCAGCGGCTATACGCTGGTCGGCAACGTGCGTTACCCCACCAGCGGCGACAAGCTGGCGGCGGCGCCGGCGGGCAAGATGCCGGTGGTGCCGGACGAGAAGGGGCAGGCCAACATTCTCGGCGGCGAAGCGGCGCTGTGGGCGGAAAACGTGCGCGCGCCGCTGCTCGATCTCAAGCTGTGGCCGCGCGCCTTCGCGGTGGCGGAGCGGCTGTGGTCGGCGCAGGACGTCACCGATGAGAACAACATGTACCGGCGGCTGGCGGCGATCGACGCCTGGTCGGTGGTGTCGGTCGGCCTGCAGCAGCACGCGGAAACGGCGCGCGAATTCACCCGGCTGAGCAACAGCGTGCAGATCCTGCCGCTGCAGATCCTGGCCGAGGCGGTGGAGCCGGCGCAGTATTACACCCGCCAGCATCTGAAGTTCCAGGCCGGCAACTATCATCAGTTCGAACCGCTGAATCGCTTTGCCGATGCGCTGCCGCCGGAGAGCGAGGCGGTGCGCGAGATGCATGCGCAGGTCGCGGCTCTGCTGAAGGATAAGCGCGATAAGGCGGCGGCGCAGGCGCTGCGCGAACGGTTGCAGCGCTGGCAGGCGAACGGCGCTGCGCTGCAGACGGCGATCGCGGGCAACCGCGCGCTGCGGGAGCTGGCGCCGGTGGCGCAGGATGTCGATGCTTTGGCCATGCTGGGCTTAACGCTGCTGGAGCGCCATCAGCAGGGCAAACCGCTGAGCCGGGCCGAAGCCGAACAAGTGCAGCGCCGGCTGGATGCGGCGGCGCAGACGCGCGACGAAGTGGTGATTGCGGCGGTGTACCCGCTGGAGGCGTTGCTGCGGGGGATGCAGCCGCAATGAGGCGGACGGGCTCGTGTGAGCCCGGATCCCTACAGCTGCAGCGGCGGCAACTGGGTGAAAATGCTGACCAGCCCTTCGCCCCAACCCTTGCGGATGGCGCTGAAGTACGGATGGTCTTCGGTAATGCGGTATTGCCGGGTATGGCTGAAGCTGTCGCGCGGGTAGATCATCACGTCGAGCGGCAGCCCGACGGACAGGTTGCTGCGCAGGGTCGAATCCAGTGAAATCAGCGCGCATTGCATCGCTTGTTCCAGCGGCGTGTCGTAGTGCAGTACCCGGTCGATGATCGGTTTGCCGTATTTGCTTTCGCCTATCTGAAAATAGGGCGTGTCGCGGGTGGCTTCGATAAAATTGCCTTGCGGGTAGATATGGAACAGCCGCATCTCTTCCCCGCTAATTTGGCCGCCGAGCAGCAGGTTGCAGCTGAAATCGGTGGTGCTGCCGCTTTGCTGCGCCTCACTGTCGCGCTGGATCACCTCGCGCACCGTTTCCCCCACCAGCGTGGCGGCGTCGTAGAGGCTGGGAGCGTTGAGCAGGTTGGGGCGTTCGGCGTCCTTGCTGCGGTGCAACAGCAAACTGATGATGCTCTGAGTGGTCGCCAGGTTGCCGGCGCTTTGCAGCACCAGCGTGCGATCGCCGTCCTGTTGGAACACGTGCAGTTTGCGGAAGGTGGAAATATGATCCACCCCGGCGTTGGTGCGCGAATCGGACGCAAAGACCAGCCCGGACGACAAACGCATGGCCACACAGTAGGTCATACTACAATCCCTCAAAACAAGACCGGCACGCCGCCAACGCGCAGCGTGCCCGAAACATTTGCCATCGGCAAGCGGCTACTGGCCGGTTGGCATCATTTGTACGGCGGCGATGGCGCTCATGTCTTCGCAGCCGCCGCCCAGCCGCATGCCGCGCACCGGGCAGGCGTCCAGATAATCGATGCCGACCGCCAGCTTAAGGTGCTGATTTGGCATGCGCGTATTGTTGGTCACGTCGAAGCTGTGCCAGCGTTCCTCCACCCACACTTCCGCCCAGGCATGGGTGGCGACATGGGTCGAGTCTTCGCTGTACAGGTAGCCGCTGACGTAGCGCGCCGGGATGTTCAGACTGCGACAGCAGCTCAGGAAGACATGCGTATGATCCTGACACACGCCGCTGCCGGCGGCGAACGCCTCGGCGGCGCTGTCTGTCACGCGCGTGGAGCCTGGGCTGTAAGGCATCTTCAGCAGCAGCTCGCCCATCAGATGTTCCAGGCCGCTCAGCACCGCCTGCGGTTGATGATAACGCAGGGCGAAGGCCTGAATGGCGTCATCGGGCTGGGTCAGCGGGCTATGGCGCAGAAATACCAGCGGCGACAGGTGCCCGAGCGCCCGATCTTCGACGCCGTCTTCAATTTCCACTTCCCCGAGCACCCGAATGGTGATGGCCTGATGCGGTTCATCGAGCGTCAGCACGTGCAGTACGTTGCCGAAGGCGTCGGTGGTGCGCACCGCGTCATCCGGCAACGACAGTTGCCAGGAGAGGATGCGCTGATGCGGCGAATCCTGCGGCGTCAGCCGCAGATATTGGGTGCTGCGCTGCACCGGCTGGGCGTAGCGATAATGGGTGTTGTGCTCAATATTCAGTTTCATTGCGCCTCCAGATAAGTGTGATGGATGCTTTCGGCGATGCCGTTCACCTGGCCGAGAAAGGCGCTCAACCACTCGCCCAGGCCGATCTTGTTCAGATCCTTCATGCTGCTGAAGCGCAGCTCGGCATGCAGGGTGTGCGCCAGACGTCGCGGTTGGTTGGCGCCGCCGCCGATCAGTTCCAATTGCTGCACCATGTCGCCGACGCAGGCCAGCAGTGAACGCGGGATTTCATTGCGCAGAATCATCAGTTCGGCGATGGTCTCGCGGCTCAACGGCTGCTTGTAGATGCTGTGGTAGGCTTCGCGCGCGCTCACCGCCCGCAGCAGCGTGTCCATGCGGTAATATTCGCGCACCGGGTCGCCGTCGATGTCCATCAGCGTGTTCTTCACCTCCAGCAGACGGGCGGTGCCGTCGGCCCGCTCCAGCAGGGTGCCGAGACGGATAAAGCGCATGGCGTCGCTGCGCAGCAGCGTGCCGAACATGGCGCCGCGAAACAGATGGGCGCGCTCCTTCACCCAGTCGAAGAAGGCATCGGCACCCACCGAGCCGATGCCCTGGCGGCGGATCAGTTTCATCTCTATCCAGGTGGCGTTGATGCACTCCCAGACTTCGGACGACAGGCTGCCGCGCACCGCGTGGGCGTTGTTCCAGCCCATTTGCAGGCAGCTGAAGATGCTGCTGTGGTTGCGGTTGTCGAGCGCGAAGAAACTGACCAGATTGGGCATCGTCAATTCCGGGTAGGCGGCGGCATACAGCTGGCCGGTGCCGGTCAGATTGAGCGGCACCTGCAGATCCTGATCGCCGCCGTCGCGGATCGGCATCATCGACAGCTTGTTGGTGACGTCCAGCACCCGGGCGATGCTTTCCGCCCGCTCCAGATAGCGGGCCATCCAATAGAGTTCACTGGCGGTGCGGCTCAGCATAGATCGTCCTCCAATACCCAGGTGTCCTTGGTGCCGCCGCCCTGCGACGAGTTCACCACCAGCGAACCTTCCGCCAACGCCACCCGAGTCAGGCCGCCGGGCACCAGGCGGACCTCCGCGCCGCTGAGGGCGAACGGCCGCAGATCGATATGCCGCGGCGCCAGACCATCGTTGACGAAGGTCGGGCAGGTGGACAGCGCCAGCGTGTTTTGCGCAATGTAATTCTGCGGGCGAGCCAGCAGCAGCGCACGGAAGCGGGCGAGCTCGTCCTTGCTCGCCGTGGGGCCGATCAACATGCCGTAGCCGCCGGCGCCGTGCACCTCTTTCACGACCATCTGTTCGAGGTTGGCCAGCACATACGACAGTTCGCTTTTATGCCGGCACTGCCAGGTCGGCACGTTGTTGAGGATCGGTTCCTCTTGCAGGTAGAAGCGCACCATATCCGGCACGTAGGGGTAGATCGATTTGTCGTCGGCCACGCCGGTGCCGATGGCGTTGGCCAGCACCACATTGCCGGCGCGATACACCGACAGCAGCCCCGGTACGCCGAGCATCGAGTCCGGCCGAAACGCCAGCGGATCGAGGAAGGCGTCGTCCACCCGACGATAGATCACGTCCACTTTGCACGGCCCGGCGGTGGTGCGCATGAACACCGCGCCGTCCTTGACGAACAGATCGGCGCTTTCGACCAGCTCCACCCCCATCTGCTGCGCCAGGAAACTGTGCTCAAAATAGGCGCTGTTGAAGCGGCCCGGCGTCAGCACCACCACGGTGGGATCGTTGATGGGCGAGCTTTCGCGCAGCGTTTGCAGCAGGTGCGACGGGTAGCGCTCCACCGGCGCGATGCGTTGCCGGGCGAACAGTTCCGGATACAGACGCATCATCATTTTGCGGTTTTCCAGCATGTAAGAGACGCCGGACGGGGTGCGCAAGTTATCTTCCAGCACGTAGTATTGGCCGTCGCTGTTGCGGACCATGTCCACGCCGACGATATGTGCATAGATATCGCGATGCAGATCAACACTTTGCATACAGGGTTGATACTGATCGTTGGCCAGCACCTGTTCTGCCGGAATGAGGCCGGCCTTCAGAATATGCTGCTGGTGGTAAATGTCGTGCAGGAAAGCGTTGAGCGCCTGTACGCGCTGGCGAATGCCGCGATCGAGCATCGCCCATTCGGCGGCCGGAATAATGCGCGGCACGCTGTCGAACGGGATCAACCGCTCGGCGCCGTCATCGTCGCCGTAGACGTTGAAGGTGATGCCCACCCGGTGAAACAGCAGCGCAGCCTCTTCCCGCTTGCGCTGCACGGCCTGGTGATCGGCCTGCTGCAGCCATTGCCAGTAGGCGTCGTAGTGGCCACGGTGTTTTCCCTCAGCCAGAAGCATCTCATCAAAAAACGGTGAAGCGGAAAGATTGATATTCAGCATCGTCACCTCGTCGACATTGCAGGCTGTCAATCAATCGAGCATAAAACGTGCCAAGGCGATAACGGGCGAAAATGGCGCAGAACGAGGCTGCCGCGGCGAAAAACGCCCGTTTGCGGTGCAGGCGCGGCGTAGCGACGCCTTAATATAGGGCGAAATGGCGGCGGCGGTGAGCGCTGAAGGCGCAGGGACGGCAGGCTGTCGGGGCAGAGCAGAAATAAAAACGGCCAGTCTGCACTGGCCGTCATTCGCGTGCGCGTCGATTAACGACGCACGGCGATGGCTTCGATTTCGATCTTCACGTCTTTCGGCAGACGCGCCACTTCCACGCAGGAGCGGGCCGGGAACGGCGCGCTGTGCTCGGTGAAGAAGGCTTCGTACGCGGCGTTGACGGTGGCGAAGTCGTTCAGGTCTTTCACGAACACGGTGGTTTTCACGATGTCGGCAACGCTCAGGCCGGCGGCTTCGACGATCGCCTTGACGTTTTCCAGCGACTGGCGCGCCTGAGCGGCCACGTCGTCGGCGACGGCGCCGGTTTTCGGATCGACCGGGATTTGGCCGGAAGTGATGATCATGCTGCCCAGATCAACGCCCTGCACGTAAGGACCAATGGCTGCCGGGGCGAGTTCAGTGCTGATGTTACGTGACATGTTTTCTCCTGATAAACGAGGATTGTTCTATCCAGAAATCCCATTATAGGGCGTCACCGGGAGAATAACAGCGCCATCTCCCGGCGCCCATACCGGGCTTAGTCGGCCTGCAGCACCACCTGGTGCTCGAACTCTTTTTCGCAGTAGCGGCACTTCAGGTGCACTTCGCCGCCGCGCGATTTGACGCTGAAGCTCGACGCCACTGGCTCGCTGCGGCTGATGCAGTTGCCATTCGGGCAGGTCAGCACGCCGTCGATGTGGTCCGGCAGGCTAAGGGTCAGTTTGCGCACCACTTCATAGTTGTCGATGCGGTTCACCGTGGCCTTCGGCGCGTACATCGCCAGCTGGTTGGCCTGCTGCTCGGTCAGGAAGGTGTTCTCGATCTTGATCAGATCCTTGCGGCCCAGCTCGTTGGAAGGCAGGTTCAGGCCGATGGTGATGCGCTGGTCGGTGGCGGTCAGCTTGAACAGCGTCAGCAGTTTGAAACCGATCTGCGCCGGAATGTGGTCGATCACCGTGCCGCATTTGATCGCTTCGACCTGCAGTTTGTTGTCGTGAGTCATGGCGGTTCCCCCTTAAAGAGCCAAATCTGCGTTGAGCACCAGCGCCAGCAGCGCCTGGCGGGCGAAGATGCCGTTGCCCGCCTGCTGGAAGTAGTAAGCGTGCGGCGTTTTATCCACGTCGGTGGCGATCTCGTCGATGCGCGGCAGCGGGTGCAGCACCTTGAGGTTGGCGCGCGCGCCGGCCAGATCCGCGGCGCGCAGCACGAACTGCGCCTTCACGTTGGCGTACTCGGACGGATCGAGGCGCTCTTTCTGCACCCGGGTCATGTAGAGAATATCCAGCTCCGGCACCACTTCTTCAATGCTGCCGTGCAGGCTGTACTCGATGCCTTTCTCGTCCAGCATTTTCAGGATGTAGGCCGGCATCGCCAGCGCGTCCGGGGCGATGAAGTAGAAGCGGTTGCCTTCGAACTTGGCCAGCGCCTGAGTGAGCGAGTGCACGGTGCGGCCGTACTTCAGGTCGCCGACCATGGCGATGCTGAGGTTGCTCAGGCGGCCCTGGGTTTCCTGGATGGTGAACAGATCCAGCAGGGTTTGGGTCGGGTGCTGGTTGGCGCCATCGCCGGCATTGAGCACCGGCACGTTGCCGGAGAACTCCGAGGCCATGCGCGCCGCGCCTTCCTGCGGATGGCGCATCACGATGGCATCCACGTAGGTGCTGATCACCGAGATGGTGTCGGCCAGGGTTTCGCCTTTCTTGCCGAGCGAGGTGTTGCTGCCGTCGGCGAAACCGACCACCGAGGCGCCGAGGCGGTGCATCGAGGTTTCGAACGACAGGCGGGTACGGGTCGAGGCTTCAAAGAAGCAGCTGGCGATCACCTTGTGTTTCAACAGCTCCGGCTGCGGGTTGGCTTTCAGACCGGCGGCGGTGCGCAGCACCAGCTCCAGATCCTCGCGGCTGAGATCGTTAATAGAGATGATGTGTTTGTGATACAGCGGGTTGGCCATTTTTCACTCCTCCTCGACGCGTGCCCGTGGCGCGGGACTTTGGGATATTCTCAAGGCAAAAAAAAGCCCCTCAATGAGGGGCTTGAAACGATCGGTTTAGCAACAGGAGAAACAACGGCAGCTGGCCGCCGATAGGCAGTCGGTTTTGTCGATTGCGGCTAACAAAACAAACGTCGTTTTTCATGCTTTCTCCTGGCAAATTGTGGCGCATTATACTCGCGCTTTTCGCCACTGCAAGCGTTAAAACGCCGTTTTTTGCCGCCCCGCAATCGATTGGCCGGCGATGGCCGCCCGCCGGCTATTTGCTGACGCGATCGTAGTAGACCATGTCGGCGTTCAGCCCTTGTTGATAGCCTTTGACGTTGTCGCGCAGCACCACTTCGGTTTTGGCCTGATCGATAAACACGTACGGCGAACTGCGCTGCAGCTCCTGCTGCATGGCGGTGTACAGCGCGCGGCGCTTGGCCGGATCGGCTTCGGCCAGCGCCGCCAGCGTCTGCTTATTCAACTGCGGGATCTGCCAGCCGTTCAGCCCGGCCACCGTGCTGCTCTTGCCGTCGTTGTAGGCGAAGGCGCTGGCGTTGGAGTGGGCGTCGAAGTAATCCGGGATCCACAGGCGGATCGCCGCCTGATGCTGCCTGGCGCGCACGCGGGAGTAAACCTGGCTGCCCGCGGCCGGCAGCAGCTCGATCTTCACGCCGGCGGCGGCGAAGCTGCCCTGCAGCGCCTGCGCGATGGTGATGAACGGCGGTTTGTTCTCCACGTCCAGCGTAAAGGCGGCGTGGGTGATGCCCGCCTTGGCCAGGATGGCTTTCGCCTTGGCCGGATCGTAGCTGAACGGGTTGGTCTCCAGCGCGCCCGGCAGCCCGACCGGCAGGAAGCTCTGGTGCACGAAGTATTGTCCCTTCAGCAGATCCTTCGTGATGCCTTGATAATCCACCAGGTAGCGCGCCGCCTCCCAGAAGGCCGGGTTGTTCAGCAGCGGATTGGCGCCGTTGCCGGCGTTGAACACCAGGTAGTTTTGTTCGGCGGACGGGATCTCCAGCACCTTGACGCCGGGCTGATTCTTCAGCGTATCGGTCTGGTCGGCGCCCAGTTCGCGGGCGATATCGGCGTCGCCCTGCTGGAGCAGCAGGCGGCGGGTAGCCGGGTCCGGCACGTTTTTAATGATGATGTTTTTCAGCTGCGGCTTGTCGCCCGGCGTGGTGGGATTGGCGTCCAGCACGATCGCCTGATGCGGCTGATAGACGCGCATCTTGAACGGGCCGCTGCCGGCGGAGTGCATCTTCAGCCAGGCGTTGCCGAAGTCGCCGTCTTTGACGTTGGCCAGCGCCGCTTTGCTGTCGACGATCGAGGCGATCGGCGTCGAGAGGATATTCAGCGCCACCGCCGGGCTGACGTCCGCCGTCCAGCGCAGCTGCACGGTATGTTCGTCGATCTTCTTGAGCTGCGCGTCGATGTTGTCCGGCTGCCAACCGAGCACGTTGAGGATGAACGCCGGCGATTTGTTCATCTTGACCGCGCGGCTGTAGGAGAAGATCACGTCGTCGGCGGTCAGCGGGTTGCCGGAGGCGAACGCCGCCTGCGGCCGCAGTTTCACCGTCAGCGTTTTGGCCGCCGCATCGCTTTGCCAGCTTTCCGCCAGCACCGGCGCCACCTTGGCCGGATCGTCGCGATCTGCCTGCACCAATCGTTGATACAGGCTGGGCACCGTCTGGATGCTGGAGAGTTCGTTGGCTTCCGCCGGATCGAGGCTGACGATGTCATCCAGCGATTGTACCACCACCAGCGTATTCGGCGGCGTGGCGGCTAACGCGGCGGCGGGCAGGGCGGCGAGCAGGAACAGCGGCAAGAGTTTGGCTTTCATCGGTGTATATCCCCTGAAGGCGCCGCAGGGCGGCGCTGAGAACGGTTTGTTATCGTTGGTTTTTACGGCGCGGGCGCCGTCGGCCTGTCACGGTAGAACCTTTGCCCGCCGCGGGCAAAGGTCAATGCGCTATTTGATATTCCTGGAATATATTAGCCGCCCTGGCCGGGGGCGCCAGGGCGGAGGGGGGGATTGTCAGAGGGTTTCGCTCAGCGTGGCGACCAGCACCGCTTTGATGGTGTGCAGCCGGTTTTCCGCCTGATCGAACACCACGCTGTGCGCCGACTCGAACACCTCGTCGGTCACTTCCATGCCGCCGTGCAGATCGTACTGCTGCGCCATCTGCTTGCCGAGCGTGGTTTGGTCGTCGTGGAACGCCGGCAGGCAGTGCAGGAACTTCACGTTTGGGTTGCCGGTCAGCTTCAGCATCGCCATGTTGACCTGATACGGCCGCAGCAGCGCGATACGCTCCTGCCAGGTCTCTTTCGGTTCGCCCATCGACACCCACACGTCGGTGTAGAGGAAGTCGGCATCTTGCACCCCTTCGGCGATGTCTTCGGTCAGGGTGAGTTTCGCGCCGGTTTGTTGCGCCAGCGCCTGGCACTCGGCCACCAGCTCCGGCTGCGGCCAGCAGGCCTTCGGCGCCACCAGCCGCAGATCCATGCCCGCCAGCGCGGCGGCTTCCAGCAGCGTGTTGCCCATGTTGTTGCGCGCGTCGCCGACGTACGCCAGTTTCACCTCGCTCAGCGCCTTGCCCGGCAGGTGTTCCTGCACGGTGAGCAGATCCGCCAGCAGCTGAGTAGGGTGGAACTCGTCGGTCAGGCCGTTCCACACCGGCACGCCGGCGTGCTGCGCCAGGGTTTCCACCAGCGCCTGGCCGTAACCACGATACTGAATACCGTCGTACAGGCGGCCCAGCACCCGGGCGGTGTCTTTCATCGACTCTTTATGGCCGATCTGGCTGCCGCTCGGGCCGAGATAGGTCACCTGCGCGCCCTGATCGAATGCGGCAACTTCGAAAGAGCATCGCGTGCGGGTCGAGTCTTTTTCGAAGATGAGCGCAATGTTTTTGCCCTGCAGCCGGCGCTGTTCCCGCCCCTGCTTCTTGGCCTGCTTCAGATCGGCCGCCAGCTTCAGCAGCGCCTGCAGTTCGGCGGGGGTGAAATCCATTAACCTCAGAAAGTGACGTTGGTAGAACGCATTGCCGGTGCTCATAGTCCGATTCCCTGATTGTGTAATTGAATTAAAATTCACTTTATATGTATGAATATTCAATTTCAACCCCGACGAGGAAATCTTTCACGTTTATCGTGGAAGCAACGTCGGCGGTGTGTGAAAATAGAAGGAATGAAGGCCATTTGACTTGAGGATATAGGCATGGCAAACCGCGAATTGCTGGAAGAACAACGTGAAGAGACCCGCCTGATCATCGAAGAGCTGCTGGAAGACGGCAGCGATCCGGACGCGCTCTACACCATCGAGCACCATCTGTCCGCCGAGAAATTTGAGGTTCTGGAGCAGGCCGCCGTTGAAGCCTTCAAGTTGGGCTACGAAGTGACCGACGCCGAAGAGCTGGAAGTGGAAGACGGTTCGCTGGTGATGTGCTGCGACGTGATCAGCGAAGTCGGCCTGAACGCCGAACTGATCGACGCCCAGGTTGAGCAGCTGGTGGCGCTGGCGGAACGCTGCGGCGTCAACTACGACGGCTGGGGCACCTACTTCGAAGATCCGAACGGTGAAGACGGTGAGGATGACGAAGACGGCGACTACATCGACGAAGACGACGACGGTAAACGCCACTGATTAACCCCGCTTATTCACATGGGCCGGTTCTCGCCGGCCCCTGATATCCCCGTCGTCTTTCAAGCTGCAGCGTTGTTGGCTGCACTCTCTCACCCCAGTCACTTACCTGAGTAAGCTCCTGGGGATGAGTGAGCTGGCCGCCTGGCTGCAACTTGAAATACATAGGGCAATGACGCCATGACATACCAATCCCTGTTAGCCCCGATTTTAAGCTTCCTGCACTGTGAAACCCCCGACGCCTGGATCGACGCCGCGCGCCGTCCGGAAAACCTGCAGCTATTGCTGACCGACCACCTGGTGTGCGAGCTGAAAGCCGCGCAGACCGGCATGTGGCTGATCCGCCGTTACGTGGCGGACAAAGAGAGCGGCGACGCGCTGTTGGCGCTGCTGCGGCCCTACGAGGCGTTTCTGCACGAAGCGCAGGGCGCGCCCGACACATTGTTCCGCCAGGGCCAGTTCACCCGCAAGATCCTGCCGAAAAACGGCTCGGCCTACGGCCAGGATCTGGCGGATCGCATGGTGTTGTTGATCAAGGAAGAGCTGCATCACTTCTCGCAGGTGCTGGAGATCATGCAGGCGCGCGGGATCCCGTATCGCAAGATCACCGCCAGCCGCTACGCCAAGGGCATGATCCGCGAGATCCGCACTCACGATCCGGCGACGCTGATCGACAAACTGATCTGTGGCGCCTACATCGAAGCGCGATCCTGCGAACGCTTCGCCAAACTGGCGCCGCACCTGGACGACGAGTTGAACCGCTTTTACGTTTCGCTGCTGAGATCCGAAGCGCGGCATTATCAGGACTACCTGACATTGGCCGAGCAGATCGCCGGCGGCGACATCAGTGAACGGGTGGCGCATTTCGGCCGCCTCGAAGCTGAACTGATCCTGTCGCCGGACAGCGAGCTGCGCTTCCACAGCGGCGTGCCCGCCGCCGCCTGACGTTGAGGCGCGCCCTTACTGCGGCGCGCCCAGCAACAAATCCACCGCCTTTTCCGCCAGCATGATGGTCGGCGCATTGGTGTTGCCGCTGGTGAGCTGCGGCATCACCGAACAGTCGATCACCCGCAGCTGCTCGAAACCGTGCACCCGCAGCTGCGGATCGGTCACCGCGTCCTGGGGCGACGGCCCCATGCGGCAGCTGCCCACCGGGTGATACACCGTCTTGCAGAAGTTGCGCACGAACTCCTCCAGCTGCGCTTCGTCGCGTGTCCACTCCGGCTGCGGCATCAGCAGATCTTTGATCAGCGGCTTCAGCGCCGCGGTTTGCAGGAAATCCAGGCCGAACTTCACCGCGCGCACGCTGCCGGCCAGATCGTCCGGGTGGCCGAGGTAGTTGGCGTGCAGCTTGACCGGATCGCGCGGGTTGCTGCTGCGCAGCAGCACTTCGCCGCGCGCCTTCGGCTGCAGGTAACCGACCTTGAGCGTGAAGCCGTGAATGTTCGGCAGCGGCTCGCCGGGCACGTCGTCCCAGCTGTCCAGCAGCGGCAGGAAGTGGATCTGCACGTCCGGCCGGCCGTCGCCCTGGCTGTCGGTGAAGGCGGCGCCTTCCAGCACGTTGGACGAGAGCACGCCGCTGCGAAACGCCAGCCACTGCGCGCCGTGGCTCAGCGCCTGCAGGCCGCGATCGGCGCCGAACAGGCTGATCGGCTCGCGGGTGCTGACGTTGATCGACATGTGCAGGTGGTCGTGGAAGTTTTTGCCCACCGGTAGATCCGCCCGCACCTCGATGCCCAGCTGCTGCAGGTGGTCGCGCGGGCCGATGCCGGACAGCATCAGCAGCTTCGGCGAACCGACCGCGCCGGCGCTGACGATCACCTCTTTGGTGGCGCGCGCGGTGACTTCCGCGCCGCCGTTTTGGCTGTAGACCACGCCGGTGGCGACGTTGCCCTCGAAGGTCAGCCGGTGCGCCAGGGCGTTCAGTTTCACCACCAGCCGCCGTTCGTCGCGCACCGCCTTCAGGTAGGTGCGGGCGGTGCTGGCGCGCTCGCCGTTGCGGGTGGTGGTTTGGTAGAAACCGACGCCGTGCTGGCTGTCGCCGTTGAAGTCGTTGCGATAGGGCAGGTTCAGCTCCTGGCCGGCGCGGATAAACGCCATGCTGAGCGGGTGGCGGTAGCGATTCTCGCTGACCGGCAGCAGCCCGTCGGCGCCGTGGTAGTCGTCGGACAGGCTTTCGTTGGCCTCGGCGCGTTTGAAGTAGGGCAACACCTCCCGGTAGCTCCAGCCGGCGCAGCCGTAGCGTTCGGCCCAGTCGTCGTAGTCTTGCGGCTGGCCGCGCAGGTAGATCATGCCGTTCACCGAACTGCTGCCGCCCAGCACCTTGCCCTGCGCGATCTGCATGCGGCGGTTATTGGCGTGCGGTTCCGGCTCCGTCTCATAAGGCCAGCTCTTTTTGGCGATGATCTTGGCCACCCCGGCCGGCATCTTGATGAACAGGTTATTGTCGTCGCCGCCGGCTTCCAGCAGCAGCACCCGCGCCTGGGTGCGGCGGATCAGCTGCGCCGCCAGCACGCAGCCGGCGGAACCGGCGCCGACGATGATGTAATCAAAGGTATTTTCCGACATGACAGCTCTCCGTGCGCGATTGAGATACTGGCAGAGTAACGCGGGGGAAAAGGCGGTCAATTTGCGATCGTTAATTTATTAACGAACTTCACATTAAATTTACATATCGGTTTTTAACGTCAGTTTATCTGCTTGAAAAACGGCGTTATAGCGAGTTTTACTGATTGATTGCGATATTAATAAAAAAGGCGCAGCAAGCTGCGCCCTGATGAAGAGGCGGGGGAGGATTACAGCGTTTTCAGCATGGTGACTTCACAATCGACGTGGCCGGTGGCGCCCATCGCATGGTCGATGTGTTCGAAGCCCAGGTGTTCGTACAGCGCAACGGCCTGCGTCAGGCTGGCGGTGGTCTCGAGGTAACAACAGCGGAAGCCGTGCTGGCGGGCGAAATCCAGCGCCTGCAGCGCCAGGCGTTTCGCCAATCCCTTGCCGCGCAACACCGGCAGGAAATACATCTTCTGCAATTCGCAAATATCGTCTGCGCCGCCCTGCAGCGGCGCGATGCCGCCGCCGCCGGCGACCTGGCCGTCCACCTCGATCACCCAGTAAGCGCTGCGCGGCAGGCTATAGAGCTGATACAGGGCGTCCAGATTGGGATCGGAGACGGTATAGCCTTTATCCGCCGTCAGGCCGTGCTCGGCGGAGACTTCGCGAATGACGTGAGCAATGGCGGCATTGTCTTCCGCCGTGATAGGGCGCACCAGCAGGCGCGCCGGAGTTGCTGTTGTCATGTTTACACTCGCCATTGAAAGAGACCACGTTCGTTTTTCATTTTTATCGCAGCGCGAAACGCGCCGGGGGTTATTTCCCGGCGGCGTCCCTGCAGCAGTAATATCTTGTAATAACATCTAACCCGGCCCGGATGCAACGGCGATAAAAAAACAGCGGGGAAGACCCCGCTGTTTTCAGGCGTTGGCGTGAGCCGGTGGATTACAGCGCGGCGATGGTCGCCTGCTGTTCCTGCAGCTTCACTTTGCCTTCTTTGCAGGCCGCCAGGCGATCGCGTTCTTTGGCGACCACTGCTTCCGGCGCGCGCGCCACGAAGCCTTCGTTCGCCAGCTTGCCTTCGATCGAAGCGATTTCCGCATCCAGCTTGCCCATCTCTTTGGCCAGACGCGCGATCTCGGCATCCTTGTCGATGAAACCGGCCATCGGGATCAGCAGCTCGGCGCCGTCCACCAGCTTGGTGACGGAGACCGGGCCTTTCTCACCGGCCGGCAGCAGCGCGATGGATCCCAGGCGCGCCAGGCGGGCGATAAAGCTTTGGTTCTCCTGCACGCGGCGCTGGGCGTCGGCGCTGCAGTTGCGCAGCAGCACGTCGAGCGCTTTGCTTGGCGCGATGTTCATCTCGGCGCGGATGTTGCGCACGGCGATGATGGTTTGCTTGATCCACTCCAGATCGTTCAGCGCCTGCTCGTCTTCCAGCGCGGCGTCGTAGGCCGGGAACGGCTGCAGCATGATGGTGTCTGCGGTCGTGCCGGTCAGCGGCTTCACGCGCTGCCAGATGGTTTCGGTGATGAATGGAATGATCGGGTGCGCCAGGCGCAGCAGCGCTTCCAGCACGGTGATCAGCGTGTGGCGGGTGCCGCGTTGTTCCGCTTCGCTGCCGTTGCTCACCACCGGCTTGGTCAGCTCCAGATACCAGTCGCAGAACTGGTTCCAGGTGAATTCGTACAGGATGTTGGCCGCCAGATCGAAGCGGTAGGTATCCAGCGCTTCGCGGTAGGCTTTCACCGTGCGGTTGAATTCGGCCAGGATCCAGCGATCCGCCAGCGACAGCACTTTCTCGCCGCCGTTGAAGCCGCAGTCGTGCGCTTCGGTGTTCATCAGCACGAAGCGGCTGGCGTTCCACAGCTTGTTACAGAAGTTGCGGTAGCCTTCCAGGCGCTTCATGTCCCAGTTGATGTCGCGGCCGGTCGAGGCCAGCGCCGCCAGGGTGAAGCGCAGGGCGTCGGTGCCGTGCGGCTCGATGCCGTTCGGGAACTGCTTCTCGGTGCGCTTGCGGATCTTCTCCGCCAGCTGCGGCTGCATCATGTTGCCGGTGCGTTTTTCCAGCAGATCTTCCAGCGAGATGCCGTCGACCATGTCCAGCGGATCGATCACGTTGCCTTTCGACTTGGACATCTTCTGGCCTTCGTCGTCGCGGATAAGACCGGTCATGTAGACGGTCTTGAACGGCACCTGCGGCTTGCCGTTTTCATCCTTGATGAAGTGCATGGTCAGCATGATCATGCGCGCGATCCAGAAGAAGATGATGTCGAAGCCGCTGACCATCACGCTGGTCGGGTGGAAGGTTTTCAGCGCGTCGGTCTGCTCCGGCCAGCCCAGGGTGGAGAAGGTCCACAGGCCGGACGAGAACCAGGTGTCCAGCACGTCTTCGTCCTGGGTTAGCACCACGTCGGCGCCCAGGTTGTTCTCGCTGCGCACTTCTTCTTCGCTGCGGCCCACATAGACTTTGCCGTTCACGTCGTACCAGGCCGGGATGCGGTGGCCCCACCACAGCTGACGCGAGATGCACCAGTCCTGAATGTTGCGCATCCAACTGAAGTACATGTTTTCGTACTGCTTCGGCACGAACTCGATTTGGCCCTGTTCGACCGCTTCCACCGCCACTTTGGCCAGCGGCGCGGTGCGCACGTACCATTGGTCGGTCAGCATCGGCTCGATCACCACGCCGCCGCGGTCGCCGTAAGGCACCGTCAGGTCGTGCGGTTTGATCTCGTCCAGCAGGCCCAGATTTTCGAAGGCGGCGACCACCGCTTTACGTGCCGCGAAGCGCTCCAAGCCGCGGAACTCGGCCGGGATCTCGCTGCAGTAGTCGGTGCAGACTTCTCCCAGGGTGTTGAACACTTCCGCTTCCTGACGGATGTCGCCGTCGAAGGTCAGAATGTTGATCATCGGCAGGCCGTGGCGTTTGCCGACTTCGTAGTCGTTGAAATCGTGCGCCGGGGTGATCTTCACGCAGCCGGTGCCTTTTTCCATATCGGCGTGTTCGTCGCCGACGATGCGGATGCGACGGCCGACCAGCGGCAGAATGATCTCTTTGCCGATCAGGTCTTTATAGCGCGGATCTTCCGGGTTGACCGCCACGCCGGTATCGCCCAGCACGGTCTCCGGACGGGTGGTGGCGACCACCAGGTAGTCTTTGCCCTCGGCGGTTTTCGCGCCGTCGGCCAGCGGATAGCGCAGGTGCCACATCGAGCCTTTGGATTCGCGGTTTTCCACTTCCAGATCGGAGATGGCGGTGCGCAGCTTCGGATCCCAGTTCACCAGGCGCTTGCCGCGGTAGATCAGATCTTCTTTGTGCAGACGGACAAACACTTCGCGCACCGCGTTCGACAGGCCTTCGTCCATGGTGAAGCGCTCGCGCTCCCAGTCCACGGAGTTGCCCAGACGGCGCATCTGACGGGTGATGGTGCCGCCGGATTCCGCCTTCCACTGCCAGATCTTGTCGATGAACGCGTCACGGCCGTAGTCGTGGCGGGTTTTGCCTTCTTCTGCGGCGATCTTGCGCTCCACCACCATCTGGGTGGCGATGCCGGCGTGGTCGGTGCCCGCCTGCCACAGGGTGTTTTTACCCTGCATGCGCTGATAGCGAATCATGGTGTCCATGATGGTCTGCTGGAACGCGTGGCCCATGTGCAGGCTGCCGGTGACGTTCGGCGGCGGGATCATGATGCAGAAGCTTTCCTGGCTGGTATCGCCGTTCGGCTTGAAGTAACCCTGACTCTCCCAGTGATCGTACAGCTTCTGTTCGATCTGTTTTGGGTCGTATGCGGTGTCGAGCTGACTGTTTGTCTTTTCCATTCTTTATCGTATTCAGTGAGTTGGCGGCGTAGCCGTGGTCAAATGGAAGCCGACGCTGCGATAGGCCTTGTAACGGTCGCGCGCCAACTGTTTCAGAGTGTCTTCGTAAGGAACGAAGTCTACCACTTCATGGAAAGCGGTAGCAAAGTCGGCAAACTGCGGCAGCAGGGCGATTAGCAGATCGCGCGGGGCGTTGCCGCGCTTGCCGGGCCAGCACAGTTCCACCGGCGCGCCGTAGTGCGGCCCTTCGCCGGCCAGGTTGTGCGGCACGAATTCATGCGGCTCGCGCTGCCACAGCGCTTCGTCCAGCCGCTGGGCCTGCTCCTGGCTCTCGCAGGCGATCAGCACCCGCTTGCCGGAACGCCAGCGTTCGGCGGCAACGGCGCAGGCCACGGCCTCATGGGCGCTGAGCGCGCCTGACGGTTCCGCGTTGTCGAGCAAATAAAACGTCGCCTGTTTCATTAAGGATCCACCGCTGCCGATAAAAAAACAGGGCACAACATGTAGGTTGCGCCCTTTTTGGGAACGGAGCAGATAACTCTACCCCTTCGCTGCTGAGAGGATTATATACCCAATAGATTTCAAGTTGCAGCTAGGCGGCAAGTTCGTTCATCCCCAGGAGCTGACATCAAGTCAGTGACTGGGGTGAACGAATGCGGCCAACAACGCTGCGGCTTGAAAGATGAAGGGTATTTAATCGTCGCCGTTCAGGCCTGCACGGTTGAGCAGGAACTGCGACAGCAGCGCCACCGGGCGGCCGGTCGCGCCCTTGGCTTTACCGGAGCGCCAGGCGGTGCCGGCGATGTCCAGGTGCGCCCAGGTGTACTTGCGGGTGAAGCGCGACAGGAAGCAGGCGGCGGTGATGGCACCACCAGGGCGGCCACCGATGTTCGCCATGTCGGCGAAGTTGGAGTCCAACTGCTCGTAGTACTCGTCGGCCATCGGCAGGCGCCAGGCGCGGTCGCCGGCCTGCTCGGAAGCGCCCAGCAGCTCGTGCGCCAGCGGATTGTGGTTCGACATCAGGCCGGTGATGTGGTGGCCCAAGGCGATCACGCAGGCGCCGGTCAGGGTGGCGATGTCGATCACCAGCTCCGGCTCAAAGCGCTCGACGTAGGTCAGGGTGTCGCACAGCACCAGGCGGCCTTCGGCGTCGGTGTTGAGCACCTCGACGGTTTGGCCGGACATGGTGGTCAGCACGTCGCCCGGACGATACGCCCGGCCGCCCGGCATGTTTTCACAGCCGGCCAGCACGCCGATCACGTTCAGCGGCAGGTTCAGCTCCGCCACCACGCGCATCACGCCGTACACGGTCGCCGCGCCGCACATGTCGTATTTCATCTCGTCCATGCCGTCGGCCGGTTTGATCGAGATGCCGCCGGAGTCGAAGGTCAGCCCTTTGCCTACCAGCACGATCGGCTTAGCGTCCGGATTTGGGTTGCCCTTATATTCCATCACCGACATCAATGATTCGTTCTGCGAACCGGCGCCGACCGCCAGATAGGCGTTCATGCCCAGCTCTTTCATCTGCTGTTCGCCGATGACGCGGGTGGTGATGTTGGTGCTGAAGGCGTCCGCCAGCTGACGGGCCTGCGAGGCCAGGTAGCCGGCGTTACAGATGTTCGGCGGCATGTTGCCGAGATCTTTGGCCGCCTTGATGCCGGAAGCCACCGCCAGGCCGTGCTGGATGGCGCGTTCGCCGCTGGTGAGCTCACGGCGGGTCGGCACGTTGAACACCATTTTGCGCAGCGGACGACGCGGTTCCACCTTGTTGCTTTTCAGCTGATCGAAGGTGTAGAGCGTCTCTTTGGCGGTTTCCACCGCCTGACGCACTTTCCAGTAGGTGTTGCGGCCTTTCACGTGCAGCTCGGTCAGGAAGCAGACCGCTTCCATCGAGCCGGTGTCGTTGAGGGTATTGATGGTTTTCTGGATCACCTGCTTGTATTGGCGCTCATCGAGCTCGCGCTCTTTGCCGCAGCCGATCAGCAGGATGCGCTCGGAGAGAATGTTGGGCACATGGTGCAGTAGCAGCGTCTGCCCGACCTTGCCTTCCAGTTCGCCACGGCGCAGCAATGCGCTGATATAACCATCACTGATTTTGTCGAGTTGTTCTGCGATAGGGGACAGGCGGCGCGGTTCGAAAACGCCGACTACAATACAGGCACTGCGCTGTTTTTCCGGGCTACCGCTTTTTACACTGAACTCCATGCACTCTCCTGAATCTTAAAGACAAAGGCGGACGCTACGGCTAGAATAACCGACTCCGTAACGATCTCCCGCCATTTGAGTTAACGGATTATGTTAACCTGAACGGCGTAAATTGCTCTGTTTTGGCGACTATAAGCAAGTTCCTATAGGACACCCAAACGGCTTGATGTTGTAATACTATTTTAGCTGTGAAGGTTGCCATATGATGAGAATAAATGGCGGATTAGCGATGAAATTATCGATTTTCCTGCAAAAAGACAAGTTTTCACAGGCGTAATAAGCGTGATCATCATAAGATATCTGGTACGGGAAACGCTCAAGAGCCAAATCGCCATCCTGTTCATCCTGCTTCTGATCTTCTTTTGTCAGAACCTGGTCAGGGTGTTGGGCGACGCGGTGGACGGCAATATCCCGACAAACTTAGTACTCTCTCTGCTCGCTCTGGGCGTGCCGAAGATGGCGCAGCTCATCCTGCCTTTGAGCCTGTTTCTCGGCTTGCTGATGACGCTTGGGCGGTTGTATACCGAGAGCGAAATCACCGTCATGCACGCCTGCGGGCTGGGCAAACGCACCCTGATTATCGCCGCCATGATCCTGGCGCTGTTCACCTCTGCGGTCGCGGCGGTGAACGTGTTCTGGGCCGGCCCCTGGGCCTCGCGCTATCAGGACGTGGTGGTGAACGAAGCCAAGGCCAACCCGAGCATCGCCGGGCTGGCGGAAGGGCAGTTCAAACCCTCGCAAGACGGCAACGCGGTGCTGTTTATCGGCAACGTGAAGGGCAGCACCTTCAACGACGTGTTCCTGGCGCAGCTGCGGCCGAACGGCAACCAACGCCCGTCGGTGGTGGTGGCCGAGCACGGCAACATCGTGCAGCAGAAAGACGGCTCGCAGGTGGTGACGCTCGACAAAGGCACCCGTTTTGAAGGCACCGCGCTGCTGCGCGATTTCCGCATTACCGACTTCACCGACTACAAGGCGGTGATTGGCCACCGCACCGTGGCGGCGGACAACACCGAATCCGAACAGATGTCGATGCAGACGCTGTGGGAATCCGACGATCCGGACGCGCGCGCCGAGCTGCACTGGCGCCTGACGCTGGTAGTGTCGGTGGCGCTGATGGCGCTGCTGGTGGTGCCGCTCAGCGTGGTGAACCCGCGCCAGGGCCGCGTGCTGAGCATGCTGCCGGCCATCCTGCTGTATCTGATCTTCTTCCTGCTGCAGACCTCGCTGCGCTCCAACGCCGGCAAGGGCAAGCTGGATCCGATGCTGTGGCTGTGGCTGGTTAACGGCGTTTACTTCGCGATCGCGCTGGCGCTGAACCTGTGGGATACCGTGCCGATGCGCAAGCTGCGCGCACGCCTGAGAGGAGCGGCCTGATGTTTGGCGTATTAGACCGGTATATCGGTAAAACGATTTTCAACACCATCATCATGACGCTGTTCATGCTGGTGTCGCTGTCCGGCATCATCAAGTTCGTCGATCAGCTGCGCAAGGTCGGCCAGGGCGAATACACCGCGCTGAGCGCCGGCATGTACACCCTGCTGAGCGTGCCGAAAGACATCGAGATCTTCTTCCCGATGGCGGCGCTGCTCGGCGCGCTGCTCGGCCTGGGCCAACTGGCGACGCGCAGCGAACTGGTGGTGATGCAGGCTTCCGGCTTCACCCGCCTGCAGATCGCCGGCTCGGTGATGAAAACCGCCATTCCGCTGGTGCTGCTGACCATGGCGATCGGCGAGTGGGTGGCGCCGCAGGGCGAGCAGATGGCCCGCAACTACCGCGCCCAGCAGATGTACGGCGGCTCGCTGCTCTCCACCAAGAGCGGGCTGTGGGCGAAGGACGGCAACGACTTCATCTACATCGAGCGCGTCTCCGGCGACAAAGAACTCTCCGGCGTGAACATCTACCACTTCAACGATCAGCGTCGCCTCGAGACGGTGCGCTATGCCGCCACCGCCAGCTTCGAGAACGGCCTGTGGCAGCTTTCGCAGGTGGACACCTCGGATCTGACCAACCCGAAACAGGTGACCGGCACCCAGACGCTGACCGGCGAATGGAAAACCAACCTGACCCCGGACAAGCTGGGCGTGGTGGCGCTGGATCCGGATTCGCTCTCCATCAGCGGGCTGCACAACTACGTGAAGTACCTGAAGCAGAGCGGCCAGGAAGCCAACCGTTACCAGCTCAACATGTGGAGCAAAATCTTCTCGCCGCTGTCGGTGGCGGTGATGATGCTGATGGCGCTGTCGTTCATCTTCGGCCCACTGCGTAGCGTGCCGATGGGCATCCGCGTGGTGACCGGCATCAGCTTCGGCTTCCTGTTCTACGTGCTGGATCAGATCTTCGGCCCGCTGAGCCTGGTGTACAGCATGCCGCCGGTGCTGGGCGCGTTGTTGCCGAGCATGCTGTTCCTGCTGATCAGCGTGTATATGCTGCTCAAACGCAAGTAGCGGAGCAAGCGGTAGTGAAGAAAGGCGTGGCCGCGGGGCCGCGCCTTTTTTGTGGGTGCGGCATGCCCCCCGCCTGCGGTTTTTGTCGTGCTATAGTCACCTCAGCGGCAATGCAGGGAGAGGGAGCTGGCAGCCAATGGAAGATGAATATAATCTCAGCAACATTATCGGCAAGCGCCTGGAAGCGGCACTAGGAGAGTTGGGCGATCTCCTGTGGGCATATGTGGTGTTATCCAAAAAAGACATTGCCTGCATCTTTGGCGTCACCAACTACCCGAGTGAATGGGTAAAAAAGTATCAAGAGCAGGGGTTGCAGTACATTGATCCGGTGGTGCTTACCGCCCGTAACCGCCTGACCCCCTTCGCCTGGGACGAGCAAATCATGGCCGACGCAGGGCTGCACTTTCCCGAACTGTTCGAACAGGCCCGCGAGTTTGGCGTGACGCACGGCTATACCTTCGTGCTGCACGATTACAACGACAACCTCGTCACGCTTTCCTTTGCCTTCAGCGCGGAACAGAAAATGGCGGCCATCCAGGCGCTCACCGAGCGTAAAGGCGACATTTCGGTATTGCTGGCCTCAATCCATGAGTCGTACCTGGCGCTGTCCCCACTGTCAGCAAAAAACGCCGCAGCGCTGGAGAGAAACGCCCGCTTTACCGACAGGGAAAACGAGATCCTCTATTGGGCCAGCGTGGGTAAAACCTACCAGGAAACGGCGATGATCCTGGGCATCAAGACCGGCACCATCAAGTTTCATATGTCCAACGTCGTCAAAAAGCTGGGGGTCACGAATGCCCGACATGCCGTGCGCTTGGGGATGGAGCTGCGGCTGATTAAACCGGTGGAATGACGGGCATGCTAGCCCGTGGAATACTGAGGCAACGACTGCGCAGAACTCATCAGCGGGATACGTCTAAAGTGAGAAAATATCGGCTGGCGAACAGCGTCTTTCGATTCAGGAAATGACGGGCGTTAAATCGGTATTGAGTTGGCGCCGAGGCGATTAACGTAAAGGCCGCAATAACGTATCGGCCCCGAACTCTGCGATATGAAATAATCACCTATCTGAACTTATAAAGGTCTAGTAAGGGACTGTACTTTAGTCTAACTGGTTTCTCACCCCTTGAGGCGATACACTTTCCCGGTAATGTTTTGATAAAAAATACAAAAAAAAACCTGACCGCGTAGGGCCAGGTTGCCAATATTGGCCAACACCAGGGAAAATTTTCTTGCACCATCTTAAAGCGATTAACTCCGCAGAGGCAAGCGATCTCAGCTGGTTTTTAGGCATTAACCAGCCATTTTGTTAGGTATGTGCGCTATTTTCTGGTGATTTTAGTTCGAAGCCTATCCAACCGAAAATACCGTCTCTTTCTTGATGGCGTTATTCCTCTCTTTATATTTCCCGTCTGATATTTACCAATGAAAAAATAGTGTTCTCGGAATGTTACGCAACCTCATTCTTTATTGGCTGACACATTGTTCTGCAATTATTTGCAGCGTTGTCATTGCGGCTGGGGATTATTTTGTTTTTGCCATGCGCAGGGTGAGACAGTGGCGATGGGGGAGGCGGGTTGCGGCGTGCCGGGCTCCTGAACTTGTTTCGCTAGCTGGGCGAGCGGCTCTGGCTAGCGGGAGAGAGTGACGTACGGCACATGATTCATCATTGCTCTGTGCGACGAGGCTGGAATATGGAAGCGGATGGTATTGCGTGAGCGTGGCGCCTGAGCCAGGATGCTCATTGCAATGCAGTATGTTCATCATCAACGTGGTTGGGAAGGGCGCAAAGCGGGAAGAGGGGGCGGGCAAATGCGCGTTGCGGCGGTTTTTTCGACACTTAACTCATTGAACAACGGATAAGTGTTGCGTGCTGGTCGCGGGAAGGTATAATTCACCCGTTTTCCGCATACTACTTCAGTGCCGAAGTGGCGAAATCGGTAGACGCAGTTGATTCAAAATCAACCGTAGAGATACGTGCCGGTTCGAGTCCGGCCTTCGGCACCATTAGTACTTCCAAGACCATCCGAGAAAGTCCAATTATCCCTTAAAAATCAATGCTTGCAGCGATTTTTACGTCCTGAGTCGTCCGAGGTTGTCCGTTGAAATCCGGATGTCATTGGGGGCATAATTGGGGGCATCTTAACTTCGATTAGAAATGTGCCCCCAAATGAAGCTCAACGCCAGACAGGTCGAGACCGCAAAGCCAAAAGACAAAACCTACAAAATGGCCGATGGCGGCGGTTTGTATCTCGAGGTTTCGGCCAAGGGTTCTAAATACTGGCGCATGAAATACAGATGCCCCTCTGACAAAAAAGAGGATCGCCTCGCTTTTGGTGTGTGGCCTACTGTGACGCTTGCTCAGGCAAGAGCAAAGCGCGACGAAGCTAAAAAGCTGTTAGTACAGGGCATCGATCCAAAAGCTGAACAGAAAGAAGCTCAGGCCGAGAATTCGGGGGCATATACTTTCGAAACCATTGCTCGTGAATGGCATGCCAGTAACAAGCGATGGAGTGAAGACCATCGCTCGCGCGTTCTTCGCTATCTTGAGCTTTATATTTTTCCTCATATCGGTTCGTCCGACATTCGCCTGCTCAAAACCAGTCACCTGTTAGCCCCGATTAAAAAAGTTGATGCCAGTGGTAAGCATGACGTTGCTCAGCGCCTGCAACAGCGCGTTACTGCCATTATGCGTTATGCCGTACAGAACGATTACATCGACTCAAATCCAGCCAGTGATATGGCCGGTGCGCTATCGACAACTAAAGCGCGACATTACCCCGCTTTGCCCTCAAACCGGTTCCCTGAGTTTCTTGCTCGTCTTGCTGCTTATCGTGGCCGTGTAATGACACGGATCGCGGTCGAGCTTTCCTTACTAACTTTTGTGCGTTCAAGTGAGTTACGTTTCGCGCGTTGGGATGAGTTCGACTTCGATAAATCTCTCTGGCGAGTACCTGCAAAACGAGAAGAAATTAAAGGCGTGCGTTACTCGTACCGTGGCATGAAGATGAAAGAGGAGCATATCGTTCCGCTTAGTCGACAGGCGATGATTTTGTTAGACCAGTTAAAGCAGATTAGTGGTGATAAAGAGCTGCTTTTTCCGGGTGATCATGACGCAACTAAGGTTATGAGTGAAAACACGGTAAACAGCGCATTGCGTGCGATGGGATATGACACGAAAACTGAGGTCTGCGGGCATGGATTTAGAACAATGGCGCGCGGTGCTTTGGGTGAGTCAGGGTTGTGGAGTGATGACGCTATAGAGCGGCAGTTGAGCCATTCAGAACGTAATAGTGTCCGGGCTGCTTATGTTCATACATCAGAGTATTTAGAGGAAAGGAAGAAAATGGTTCAATGGTGGGCTGATTATATTGATGAAAGTCGTGTGCAATATTTATCACCATATGAATTTGCAAAAAATAGATGTTCTTGAGGAGTAATGAGAGCTGCATAGCCCTCATTACTTTTTTAATATACTTGTGCGATGCTTTGTGCTGTTTGGGAGAATAAATGTATAGAATTAACTGGGACAAGTAATTTCTTTTTTAATGAACTAAAAAGTTGTGTAGTTTGCTTATAATGCTCTACTTTTTGCTGAATAACTTCAGGCGATTTATTGTTTTGAGTGCATATTTGTACTAACCTTTGACATTCTTGTTGCGTATATAAATCATATGTCTTATCAAGAATAGAAACAAAGAAATCATTAATATTATGTCCTCTCATGAAGAGGTAGGCGTTATCCATTGTAAAGCCTTTATGATTCCAATTACTACAATATGCAGTATATTCATTGCTTTTATTTAAATCAGATATCGCTTGTGTCAAGCTAGTGTTAATATCAGATAACCTTGATACTCCTTGTCGCCAGTGACTAGAATTCAAAAGTGATGAGTTATTAGTACATGATGTTTTTTCAACGGATGACATGTACTTAATTGTTTTTTTTAGTTTTCCGTACCCAGATATTGCTAATGCTTTTTTATTGTTTTCAAAAGATAATAAAAAAAGGTATTTTGAAAAGGCAGGGTATATTTGATTGGACAGTTCTTTAGCTATATCTGAAGGTTTCAGTGTTAGTGCTGAAACATGTTTGCAAACCGAATCAGCAAGAAGTGCATCAATATTATTGAAGTGATATTGTATGTTTTCTAATGAATGCAGTCTTGTTAAATAAATATTAGGGTTTTTATAGTACTCCCCATAAGGAGTATTGCGGAAATTAGTCATTTCGTGATGATCACTGTCAAGGCAGGCAATAACATTATGACCAAGTACAATATCTCCTTTTTTTACAAGGCTGAGTATTCGATCACATCCACTGGACACTATTTTATCTGTAAATACGAATTGTTCAGTGCTTCTGAATTCGAAGTTAATAGGTTTATTGTTTGGGAAGCAAACTCCCCAAACAAGCAAGTCTGCCATGTCTTCTAAAAAAACTAAAACAGTTTCTATTTCGTCCTCATCAAAATATTTCATATTTTGATAGTAGTCATTGTCAAATCCAAAACCTAAATTACTCATCATTCCCCCCTAGATAAGCTACTTATGTTGATAATACTTTGATCGTTATAATTTCCAATCAAGGCTGGGGAATGAGTGCTGATGATAAATTGTGAAGAAGGTGCTATAGCAGCGAGCTTAGAAATTAGATTCTTTTGCCATTTTATGTGCAATGATAAATCAGGCTCATCAAATAAAAATATAACATTTTCGTTTCTGTGTAAGTATACGACTAAGAGTAAGGATAATAATGTCATTTCTCCTTTTGAAAAATCAAACCATTTGTAATAATTTTCTTTGTACTCAAGAGATATGAGTCCTTCATTATCAATAAATATTTTTCTATTTGTTAACTCAAAAAAAGAATTAACGATTGCAATAAAATCATTCAACTCTCTTTTATAATCGGATTTCTCTTCAAGCTCCCGAATAGTTTTCTCCAAGGAGAGTTTTCTATCCTCTGGAACATAATCCAACATGGATTTAATTTCATTCATTGCATCAATTTTTTCTCTTTCCTTCTCGTTTAAAATTGATTCTTTAGAGAATTCCTGAAGCAAAATATACAATGTTTTAGCTAGATTATTACTTCTTGAATAGACATCGAGTTCTTCAAGTTTTTCTTTACTTGTTGAGTCCTCATCGTCGCTGAAGTAAAATAGTTCATCGCAATATAATATGGATGATAATTTTTTGCTGTTATCTTTTGGAAAAATTACCAATCCATTGTAACTGCTGTTTTTTTTACTATCCTCGCCTATTTTAATGTTGTCTTTTGATTTGATTTTTTCGGCAGAATTATTTCTGGTTAAGGAATTTAATAGTTTTTTATAAGCTAAATCAAGTTTATCAGTAATTTTTACATGTTTAGCAACAAATGATTGATCATTTAGGTCAAGCTGCCTTGCATCTTCCGGAAGAGTAAAGTTTCTAATTTTGTAAGAGTTTTCAAAATATATATCGACAGCAAGGCCTTTTCTTTTGTGTGGGTATATGGTGTCGTTATAAATGGCTATGGTTTCGTGAATAGCTTTTAAAAGTGTGGTTTTCCCAGATCCATTATACCCGGTTAATATAGTTATGCGTTTGTTTAAATCAAGTTCACTTACAGTTCCCTTGTTAATAATGTTGTAAGTGTCAATTTTTGATATTTTTGACATTTTAACTCCTGGTGTTCAAGAACGATGTGGGATTTATTGATTTTGATTGCATGTTAGTCCCTCATAAATTTTTCACAGATAATTACTTTATTCAAACTTTACTAGTATAAATTGCAATCCAATCAAAATCACTACTTCTTACGCGCAATGCTCTCCCCGCCACGCCTGCGCACTTCATGTGTCGCTTTTCATGCAGTTGCATGAACGGCCGCAGGCCGCGCCAGTACTGGTGCGGCAGGGGATGAAAAGTGCATTTTCTTGCATGCAAAATCATGCACCCTATGCATGCACGCGCAATTTGAGGCTGGCTAGCCAGGAAAAAGGCTGTTTTGGGCGAGGTGGGAGAGGGAATGCCCCGCGATGCTGTCGAGAGCTGCGGGGTGGAGTGTGATTAGTGCAGGGTAGGAGTGCTGCTGTAACGGCGATAGCGGTTCAACGTCCGTTTCTCGGGCGGTGGCAGGGCGTACTCATCGACCGGTTGCGCCTGTATCGGCTGGCACAGGATTTTATCGACGCTTTCCACCGTCTTGAATGTGCAAGAACAGGTCAGGCTCTGACATTGGTAATACGCCTCTTTCGTCTGCTCCGTGATATAGCGCCTGGTGCGGGTATAGGACGCATGGGTGCACAGCGGACAACACATCATGATTAGGCCCCTTTCTCTTGCAACAGACGGCGTTTTTCCGCCAGTTCTCTTGCCACTTGCATCTGGCGCATTGGACTTCTTTGCAGCTCCTGCAATACGCCGGTATCTTCAGGCTAATCTCACTAAGCACCGGGTGGTCGATATTTTGCGTAGCATGGTAGCGCGAATACGGCCTTGTAGCGTTCCCACTGATCTCTTCCCTGTAATCACAGCATTGGCGTTCAAGAATCTGTATCCGTGATACATAGAGATAACTGAGTATCAGCAGACGAATGTGGAGCCTCATAACGGCAGAAAAACACGGACAAACCTTACTGCCTACAGGCATGTGTTGCTGAAGACCCGTTGCCTCACATATGACCTCTAGAACTTTCGGTCCAGAGTCGCCTGAACCGTCTCTTTATCCAACATGTCTTCGGTGAGCAGCTTCTTGAAGCGGGTATTCTCTTCTTCAAGTGATTTCATTTGAGGAACTTTCATACCGCCAAACTTCTTGCGACAGATGTAGAAAGTAACCTCTGAACTAGCAAGTTTGTGGCAGAGTTCCTGGGAAAAATCTTGGCTTCGACTTAGACCTCGTGGAGGATACTGGTGGTTTGTTCGTCGGAAAAATGCTTCTTCATAGGGATGCCCTCACATTGCTGATAATGACATGAGGAACAGATCAACCGGTCGCATTCTACAGTCGTTTTCGCCTATATGGGATGACGTAAGATCCTGTGAACTCCGTATGTGGAACTTTGGTTTGTTACCCATCATTACTGCGCTGGGAGATTTTTGACATTGTGGTATTTTTTAAGTTGCATGATGCGTTTAACTATTTGTTTTATATTTAATTTTCTATATCTGTTCTGAATCGGATTGACAGATTTTGTGAGTTCGATATCCTCTTTGCAGGAGCCAAAATTTGGCGCCACTTTTAGGAAGCATCAATGAGTATAACTACTAACTATCGTACTAGTCTTCGCATCTCAGGTGATAAATATGATGAAATCCTCCGTTTGTGCCAAGCTGACGGTGGAAAGATGACTATGAATGCATGGATCGCTCAGGCTATCGAAGAAAAAATCAAGCGTGATCGTGATAACGAAAGCTTGCGCAGTCATTCTGTCCAAGACGTTAGCAAAGGACCGCGATTTTACGAGTTTTTTGCTGGTGGGGGTATGGCCCGTGCTGGTTTGGGGGCTGAGTGGGACTGCCTGTTTGCTAATGACTTCAATCCAATGAAAGGTCGTGCCTATCGTGACAACTGGAATGGTGGCGCGGACCTACTTATTGAAGATATCAATAAGATCACAACCCAATTGTTACCTGACGAAGCTGAACTAGTGTGGGCGTCCTTCCCTTGCCAAGATTTATCATTAGCGGGCGGTTATAAAGGTATTGGACATGAACTAGACAGCAATCAAACTAGGTCTGGTACATTTTGGCCATTTTGGCGCTTGATGCGAAATTTGATGAATGAAAAACGAGCGCCACAAGTTATCGTGCTCGAAAATGTCTACGGTGTAATGACATCAAACAAAGGAAAGGATTTTGCGGCTATTGGCTCTGTTTTCTCTGATGCTGGTTACCGTTTTGGGGCTATGGTGATTGATGCTCGTCATTTTGTTCCGCAGTCCCGACCTCGGGTTTTCATCGTGGGTGTACATCCATCCATCGAATTACCTCAAGATATGATATCCAATGCACCAATTAGCATTTGGCATCCAGAGAGGATGGTAGCTGCTTATAATGGACTATCAAATAACGCACAGAAATCATGGGTATGGTGGAACCTGCCTATTCCCGCAGAGCGGACAACTACACTCACCGATCTTATTGAAGAGGAGCCAAAAGATGTAAAATGGGACAGTGAAGAAAAAACAAAGCAGTTGCTGGCAATGATGACAGATTCCAACCTTTTGAAGGTTCAAGAAGCTCAAAAAACTGGAAAGCGCATTGTTGGTGGACTTTATAAACGGACAAGACGAGATCAAAACGGTGAAAAAATTCAGCGAGCAGAGGTGCGTTTCGATGGTATTGCAGGATGTTTACGAACCCCAGCGGGAGGATCTAGTCGACAGAGTATTTTGATTGTCGAAGGGGAAAAAATTCGCTCTCGTTTATTGTCTCCAAGAGAAGCTGCTAGATTAATGGGATTGCCTGATGATTATAAACTTCCGAATAACTACAATGATGCATACCATATTGCAGGCGATGGGGTAGCAGTACCTGTAGTTCGGTATCTTGCTAAATTTATTTTTGAGCCTCTTTTAACTGGCTCTCGTGATAGTATAGATGTTAAGAGAAAGGTCGCATAATGAACTTACCTGTCAGTAACATTGGGGCATCATTAGAGTTATTTGCTGAAAGCAAGTTGGTTAATGGTAATAAAGGGCCTATAGCTGCTCTCTTGGTAATTAATCGTCAAGCTCTTGATAGGCAAAAATCGAACAATCTCATATGGCCATTAAGTAATAATGATTGGAAGACTGGTAAGCAAGGTCAAGTAAAAGGATTGGGGGGCGCTGCAACCCAAAAAATTCTGAGTGAATATGGAATAACGCGGGTATTGGCGAGCGAGGGAGGTAGGACTAGTCGCGGTAGTATGCAGCTTATGATTGATTATATTGACTTGCTGAACCAATATCAAAAAATACATGGCGAAATTGACCTGAAAGAGTGTGAACATTTTTGGATCAACAAAGCCAGAGAATTTTTTGAACGAAAACCGTTTGTTTTAAGCGTAGATCCTCAATGGGGAACTCGTCGCGCAATACGTCACATATTATTACAGGCCCAAACTAGACAAAATGAGGGAGCAGGGACCAAGTTTGTTGGATCATTGATGCAACATATGGTAGGAGCAAAACTGGATGTTCTTCTAGGGAGGGGATGTATTACTCATCATCATTCCAATCAGAACGATTCAGGTTCTAGTCGTAGCGGTGATTTTGATTTCGAAGATATGAGTATTCATGTCACCAATATGCCCAGTGAAGCCTTGCTTGCAAAATGCATTGCAAACTTGGATGGTGGATATAAACCATTAGTGATCACCTCATCTAAGGGGGCTCTAGTATTAGAGGCTATGTTGGAAGACTCACGAGAGGGAGCATATGATGGTCGCGTTGATATTCTAGAATTTGAACAATTCTTGGCCTCTAATGTGATAGAACTCGGCAAGTTCAATGCTGCTGGACGTAAAGCAACACTCCATAGAATTATTGAAGAATATAATCACATTATAGAAACTGTTGAACATGACCTTAGTATGAGAATTGATCTTGGTGAAAAATAGAAATATAGTAAATACTTATAATTTTTGATTTTCTCTCTGCTTTCATTACTAATTCATAGGCTTTTACGAAGCTGTAAGTAATCTCCATAAATGATTTTTTATTTAAATTTAATTGGCTTTGTGAAAATTGATTTAATGATGTTTAGAGTGACCTAATAAAATTTCTGAGTAGTCTGGAATATAAATTAGGGGGGTAAGGGGGGGGCTTCCACGCAGATTCTCCCCTTGTTGTAGTGAGATATTGTGACGTGAGGCACTGACTACATTAGTTTTTCTAAATTGAGTTGGCTTTATCGGATGCGGAAATCCCCGCTGGGCATGCGGAAAAAAGGTGCGCTAGTAAGTAACTCGATATTAATAATTGGTGGTTATGTTAAGGTGGTGATTGATGTATATATTATAAGTTTTAACCTATGGTTGTTAATATTTATTATGTTATAGCTTTTATTGTTTTTTTTCTCGGCGTTGTGATTGCATTTAATGAAATTTACTCATTATAATCATACTCTCTATGAGTTTTATTTTGATTTTTTGGTATTAATGAGCTTGTTTATGAACGAAAGGGATAAGAGTGTTAGGTCCAAAACTATGGCTAGGGTAAGAAGTAAAAATACGCAGTTGGAAATTACTGTGCGTAACTTCTTGCATTCCCAAGGTTTTCGCTTCAGGATTCATGTCGACTCTTTGCCTGGTAAGCCTGATATGGTACTCCGAAAATACAATCTATGTATATTTATACACGGTTGCTTTTGGCATCAGCATGAAGGGTGCCGTTTTGCCACCGTTCCAAAAACTAACGTCGAGTACTGGCGGCAGAAATTCGTTAGAAATAGGAAGCGTGACATCAATAGTAAATTGACCTTGCTTGAAAATGGTTGGCGGGTTTTTGAGTTGTGGCAATGCGGTATTGATAACAAAAACTCATCACTTGAATGGTTACCTGTGTGTATTAAAAGCGATTTGCCAACGTTGAGTTGGCCAGACTATATATGCAACGATGACAGGTAATGTTACTAGCTCATAAATATATTGTTTCTATGATAAGCAAGATGTTCTTTATCTGGAGAATGCTTTATAGGCGTGCTAATTTTTTTATTTTCATACTTCTCGAAATTTTCCACATAGATACTACTTTTCAACTGCTTGATTTTCTTGGATAGTACCAGTCTCAATTTATCATCGAAAGTGATTAGCCCACGATCAAAAGCCTTATCATGTAGACTGGATAAGCATAGCCCGTTACTCGGGTTAAGGCGTTGTTCGATTGAGTGACTCCAAGGCAGGATATGGCTAGCTACGAGCAATGCAGGTTCTTCTAATCCGGTGATACAGCAGCGATATTCGTACGCTTCCAATACATTCTTGCGGAACAGGTTTTGGTCTACACGTGTTTTGACTGTAGAGATCTTATCTCTGCCACTGAAATCTTTTGACTCTTCATCAAACTCAGGCGCGGCTGGTTTCTCCAAGTGTTCCATTGCTGTTTGGCATTGCTGATTGAATAAATCCATATCTTGACTCATTTCTTTCCACAGTTCGCGATCGGCATTGGAGGCCCCTTTCAAACCGCTGCGACCAGATTCGATGATGTACGGATCCAAGCTAGCTAAGTTAACCAGCTTCATTGCGAGTGCTGACGGCGTGCGTCCGATCAATTTTGCATAGTGGATTATTTCGGGATTTCTCGAATGAAGTTTGCCGAACGGAATCTGACTATACAGAGTGAAAGCGAGTAGTAATTCTTCCCTAGTCCAAAGTCTTGCGGCAGCCATGCATCAATACCCAGCAGTTAACTCATCGATTTACCGAATGCGTTAACTATGCCAGGTAGGGGAGGAAATGCCTACCTTGATGAATGTTTTTGTTGTGATATGTCAGTCAGGTCTATTGGAAAAGCATGGTTGGGAAGGGCGATGAGCATCGCCCTGATTGCCATTTACGTTAGTCGCAGGCTTCCATCTCCTGCAGTGCCCGCCCATAAAGATTACACAACGCAGGAACCAGATGCGCCGTGGCGTTGAGGTAGCGGTTCAGCTGTTCCCAGCCTTCGACATCCAACTGTGGGTGCTTTTGCAGTAAATGGCCGAACAGCATCAGGCCGTGGCACAGCCCTTCCGCCTGTTCGGCAGAGAGGGCGGCCAGGTCTAAAAGTTCTGAGGGATTGAAAGCGCTAAGATCGAGGTGGTTAAACAGTTGGCGGTAGAGGGTAAGGGTGCTTGCAACGGATTCTGTAGTGGGAACCTTTGTCATGGGTGCATCTCCGTATGTCATTAGTTAATGACTATCACCAGAGACGCTAAACTCGGGTGGTAGCCCAGACGGGGTTAGCGTCACCGGGACATACGAACCGGCGCTTCTTGCGAAGCCCCCGCCTGAGCCACCATTATTTGGAGTGAACTAAAGCTGCTGCATTATTACATAATACAGCGGTAGTATGTCAGATTCGGAACGCTAACTCCGGCTACGGATTTTGCCGCAGCGGAAAAACTATAACGTTATCAATAAAAGGAAAAAATAAGCTGTATGGAATTACAGTTTATTTACTTTTAGGATTGGAATGTACCTCGCAATTCGGCATATCATCTTTGCGTCGAACTATCAGTCATCCATTCATGGATTAAATTTCTTCCTTAAGATTTATAAATATTCGAATATGATGAAAGCTAATTTCTTACTTATCGCTTTCGGTGCAGCATTACTGAGCGCCTGCATTGGCGATCGTCTCGATCAGCGCTATGTGCCGGACATCCCTATCGCCGCCCATGCTAAAGCGAATGGCGACATCTGCATCTATCCGTCACCAAAGGAAAACGAAAGGCCAGATACGCTCTATATCAGTGGTGATTTGGATGAGAAATTGATTGAGGTGGTGAATCGGGATCTGAAAAATGGCATTTGTGTTACCCAAGAAGATTACCCGTTTCAGGAAAATTATATCTACAGCATGAGGCTAAATTTCGTACCGATTGAGAAGCGCAGAAATCTGCAGGATGTCTCCGGCAGGGCCTTTATCGCTCACTTCAAAGTGAAAAGATTCAATAATCACTTTGCTATCGAAAACATCCAATAACGAGGCGCTCTTTTGAAATAACAGTGCTTCAGCATTGTCCAAGCCTTGCAGATAAGGTGCCGGTTAATTCGGCGTTAACCGTTCCAGTATTTATCCTTTCTAGAGCTTATGTTAATCATACGGCTTTGCTAATTCACGGATGAACGAACATGGCGAATGAAGATGAGTTGCGTATTGCCCTGTCGCCGGTGCAGCTTGCGGCGGTACTGTCTGATGAAAGCGTCACTAAAGGTGAAACGCTCAGTAACCGCCTGCTTGGCGGTTTGGGGCTTGCCGGTGGTGTCGTTGAGCTGATGGGGGCGGGGGTGTTGTGCTATGCGCCGGATCCGACGTTTATCACCAAAGTCGGGTGTGTGGTGGTGGGAACGCATAGCCTGGACAGCATCAAAGCTGCTTCCAATCAGATGATTACCGGGCATCCAACAACTACCGATACTTATCAGTCTGCCGTTTTATTGGCGCAAACACTGGGTGCCGATAGGGAAACGGCCTATAACGTCGGTTTAACGGTCGATATTGCCGTGCCTTTAGTCTTTGCCGGAGCGGTTGGTGCTGCCAGAGCCGCATCCGTGCGCATGGGGCGGGTTAAGCTGATTGAGCATGAGTCCGTTAGCGGTAAATATCCGGGCGGGCACACATTGGCTCGGCATATAAACATAGCTCCGGAAGCGCTTATTGCCAGGCTAGCCAGGCGCCCGAAACTGATCGCGGCAAGTACCTTCAGATCGGTAAAGGAGGCCGAAAAGTATGTATCTGTCACGGTCAAGGCGAACCGTGCAGATATTATGAATTGGGTAAAGTACGCATCTCCCGGCAGCCGTTTGAGCGTGTATCATAATTTTTCAGAGTCAGTGGGTTACGGCGTGTTACGCGGCAGCACTGACGTCTATCAATGTCACCGGGTTGGCGTTGTGATTGAATTTACCCGCTATAATGGCAAACCTTACTTTATCCTTAGCGCCTTCCCTGCGAGATAAGCCGATGAAAACCAGCGAACTTGATAACCTGATCGTTGTTTATTTTGGTCAAGATTATGACCTGATAAATGCAGAGGGCGATATTACTGCGCTGATCGCAGAGTACATTCGTCTGGCGACTCATCAGCAGCGCGAGGATTTGGTCAATGAGATAGATGCGTTATTGGCGCAGGATAATGTGGAGTCATTATTCAGCCAACGTTTCGGTTTTACCTTCAGCCCGGAGCTATGGGGAACCACGGTTCCCGCATTCCTACAACAGGCCAGAAGCGCTGCAGTGAAAGTGCTTTGAACACCACCGTGATTCGCAATCACTTTAGCGAGCTCAGTAGCCTATTCAGTATTTACTTCGGTCAGGATTATGACTGTTTACTGATGCCGAAACGGCCGAGAGGGTGATTGACGGCTTCCTGGAGCAAAACGGCACTCAAGTCATCCGCGATATCCTCGAGGAGACTAAAGAGTTTCAGGCTACTTATGCAGGGCGTATAAACGAAGGCATGGCGGAGCATTTTTCAGATGAATTTATGCCGGAGAGCTGGGGCACGACAGCGGTAGGGTTCTTTGCCATATTGCAACGAAAAACGGAACACAAGCTGGGGCAGCTTAAGCGAATTTAAGCCCCCAACCCCACCGCCCCAAACCTACCCCAAATCCCCCCCATTGCTGGCGATCACTTTCTTATACCACCAGAACGATTTCTTGCGGGTGCGGGCGAGGGTGCCGTTGCCCTGGTCGTCGCGGTCGACGTAGACAAAGCCGTAGCGCTTGCTCATTTCGCCGGTCGAGGCGGCCACCAGGTCGATGCAGCCCCAGGTAGTGTAACCCAGCACCGGCACGCCGTCGGCGATGGCGTCGGCCATGGCGCGGATGTGTTCGCGCAGGTAACTGATGCGGTAGTCGTCCTCAATCTCGCCTGCGGCATTGAACTCGTCGTGCGCGCCCAGGCCGTTTTCCACCAGGAACAGCGGCTTTTGGTAGCGGTCGTACATCATGTTCATGGTGATGCGCAGCCCCAGCGGATCGATGCCCCAGCCCCATTCGCTGCGCGGCAGGTGCGGGTTCGCCAGCGATTTCACCACGTTGGCGGCGCTGCTGTTGTTGTCGTTCATGTCGGCGGAGGCGCAGCGCGAGGCGTAGTAGCTGAAGGAGACGAAGTCGACGGTGTGCTTCAGGATGTCGGCGTCTTCTGGTTCCATGACGATGCTGACGCCTTTCTCACGGAAGACGCGGGCGGCGTAGGAGGGGTAAACGCCGCGCGCCTGCACGTCGATAAAGAACAGGTTCTCGCGGTCTTTCTCCAGCGCGGCCCACACATCTCCCGGCTTGCTGGACCACGGGTAGAAGTTGCCGCCGGCCAGCATGCAGCCTACCTGATTGGCGGGGTTCACTTCGTGGGCGATGCGCGTCGCCAGCGCGCTGGCCACCAGTTCGTGGTGCGCGGCCTGGTATTTCACCTGTTCGGGGTTTTCGTCCGCTTCAAACACCAGCCCCGCGCCGGAGAACGGGCTGTGCAGCAGGATGTTGATCTCGTTGAAGGTGAGCCAGTATTTCACCAGCCCGTCGAAGGCTTCGAAGCAGGTGCGGGCGTAGCGGGTGAAGAACTCCACCATCCTGCGGCTGCGCCAGGAGCCGTATTCGGTCACCAGGTGCATCGGCACGTCGAAATGGCACAGGGTCACCAGCGGCTCGATGCCGTATTGGCGGCACTCTTCGAACAGGCTGCGGTAGAAGGCGATGCCCTCGGGGTTGGGCGTCAGCTCGTCGCCGTTGGGGTAAATCCGGCTCCAGGCGATGGAGGTGCGGAACACGGTAAAGCCCATCTCCGCCATCAGCGCGATGTCGTCGCGGTAGCGGTGGTAGAAATCGATGGCGTCGTGGCTGGGATAAAACTCGTCGTCGCGCAGGCTAAAGCGCTTCTCCAGCCCGAGTTTGACCGCCATGCGGTTGGTGCCGTGCGGGAGCATATCGACGGTGGTCAGCCCTTTGCCGCCCTCGCGATAGCCGCCTTCCGCCTGGTTGGCGGCCAGTGCGCCGCCCCATAAAAATCCTTTAGGGAATGTTGAGTCAGACATGCAATCCTCTGGTGTCTCAATGCGTTGCGCTGGCGGCGTTCGCCGCCGGTGCAGTTTGGCCGGGCGCGGCGGCGTTTTCCGGCAGATCCTCGAAGCCCAGCATCAGCGTGAGTGCGAACGACAGCACCACCGAGAGCGCCATCACCGCCACCACCCATACGATGCTCATCGGGTTGGCCGGATCGAAGAACTGCACGCTGGTGAACAGCCCGGGCGAGGCCATCGAATGGCTGGCCAGCCCGCCGATGCCGGCGACCGCGCCGCAGACGAAGCCGCTGATCAGGCTGGCGACCAGCGGCCGCTTCAGGCGCACCGCCACGCCGTAAAGCGCCGGTTCGGAAATACCCGCCACGATGGCGGAGGCGGCGGCGGCCAGCGCGGTCTGGCGCAGCTCGCGGTTTTTGGTTTTCAGCGCCACCGCCAGCGAAGCGCCGCCCAGCGACAGGTTGGCGCCGATCTCCGAAGGCATCACCATGCCTTCTTTGCCGGTCTCGGCGATGGTCTGGATGATGGTTGGGGTGAACACCCGGTGCATGCCGGTGATCACCAGCAGCGGCCAAATCGCCCCCATAATGGCCACGGAAAGCCAGCCCAGGTAGCCGTGCACGGTGTAGACCAGCGCAGAGATGCCGCTGCCGATCCAGATGCCGAGCGGCCCGATAATCAGAATGGCGATCGGCGCGGCGATCAGCACGATCAGCATCGGCTTGAGGAAGTTCTTGGTCACCGCCGGGGTGATGCGATCCACCCCGCGTTCGATGTGCGACAGGATCCAGGTCATCACCAGCGCCGGGATCACCGTGTAGGTGTATTTCACCGCCGTCACCGGGATGAAGGCGAATTCCACCGCCTGGCCCTGCGCCGCCTTGGCCATCAGATCGATAAAGTTGGGATGCACCAGCACCCCGGCGATAGCGATCGCCAATGACATGTTGGTTTTGAACTTCAGCGCCGCCGAGGCGGCGACCATCACCGGCAGGAAGAAGAACGCGCCGTCGCCGATCACGTTGAGGATGACGAGGGTCGAGGAGCCTTTCTCGAATACCCCGGCCATATCCAGGATCATCGCCAGCAGCTTCACCATCGAGCCGCCGATGATGGCGGGGATCAGTGGCGACATGGTGCCCACCAGCGCGTCGAGAATGCCGGCGCCGATGCCCTTCAGGGTAAGCTGGCGTTTCACCGGGGCGGCGGGGGATGCTGCGCCCGGCATGCCGAGCGCCAGCACCGCCTGATAGGCCTTGGCCACCTCGTTGCCGATGATCACCTGGCACTGCTCGCCACTGTGCACCACGCCCAGCACGCCGTCGATGGCCTTCAGCGCCGGCGTGTCGATCTGCGTTTTGTCTTTCACCACGAATCTCAGGCGGGTCATGCAGTGGGTCACGGCCTCGATATTGTCCGCGCCGCCCAGGGCGGCCACAATGGCGTGCGAGATCTCTGCGTAGTTCTTCGGCATGGCGTGTCGTCTCTCAGATAGCAATTCGGATAGCCTAAAGGCGAATATTTACTGCCTGGGCGATCCGTCGTTCCATCCGTATGAAACGCCCATAAGAAACCGGTTTCACAAAATCATGTATTGGTGTTTTGTGGTTGGCAAGAACTATGGTTTTTGGCGTTGCGTTTTCGTGATCTGGATCGTCAGGGATAAGTGCGCACCGATGTGCAGGGGCGTGAAAACGTTCCAAACGCCGGGCGTCTTGGGTAGACTGCGCTGAACCCATGGATTTTGGCGGCGCACAGATGGCAACGATACTCGAGGTGGCGAAAAAGGCCGGCGTTTCAAAGGCGACGGTGTCGCGCGTTTTGTCCGGCAGCGGCTATGTCAGCGAGGAGAAACGCGCGTTGGTGGAAAAAGCCATCGCGGAAACCGGCTATCGGCCCAACCTGCTGGCGCGCAGCCTGGCGACCAACACCACCCAAACCCTCGGCCTGGTGGTCACCAACACCCTCTACAGCGGCAACTATTTCAGCGAACTGATGGCGCAGTCGGCGCGCATCATGGAGGCGAACGGCCGCCAACTGATCCTGGCGGACGGCAAGCACACCGCGGAAGAGGAGCGGGCCGCCATTCAGTTTTTGCTGGATCTGCGCTGCGACGGGGTGATCATCTATCCGCGTTTTCTGTCGATCGCGGAAATGGACGAGATCGTCTCCCAACACCGCCAGCCGATTCTGGTGATCAACCGGCGGCTGCGGCTGAACGACAGCTACTGCATCTTCAGCGATCAGCACGCCGCCGGCGCGGCGGCGGTGGCGCACCTGATCGCGCGCGGCCATCGCGACATCGCCTTTATCACCGGCTCGCTCGATTCCCCCACCGGGCTGGAGCGGCTTTCCGGCTACAAATCCGCGCTGGCGCAGCAGGGCATCGCGGTTAACGAGGCGTTGATCGTCGAGGGGAAATGGCACGCGCAAAGCGGCGTGGCGGCGGTCGATGCGCTGCTGGCCGGCGGGCAACCGTTCAGCGCTATCGTCGCCGGCAACGACGAGATGGCCATCGGCGCGATGAAGCGGCTGGCGGAGCGCGGCGTGGCGGTGCCGGAGGCGGTATCGGTCATCGGCTTCGACGACATCCCGCTGGCGCCCTATACCGTGCCGTCGCTGTCGAGCATGAAGATGCCGGTCACCGAGATGATCCAGGAGACCATCAACCGCCTGCTGTCGATGCTGGACGGCGGCGAGCTGAGCAAGCGCCCCAGCTTCCCGGCCAGCCTGATCGAGCGCGAGTCGGTGGCGGCGGGGCCGTACGAGCGGGATTGAACCCGGAAATGCGTCCGGGGGGTTAAGGTCCAGGCTAGCCGCCTAAGCCCTCGTCACTCGGCGCAGCGATGTCATCTTGCCACCATGCTTTTCCGCGGCGGCGTTTCAGCCGTTTCCCCTTACCACCCTGAGTAATAATCTGAAAGAGCGCCCCAAGACTGCTCTTTCGAGCCGCTATACGTTATGTTATCCCCCGAAAGTTTGGCCGTTCCCACCCGCCTTTAGCGGTTGAAAGCATCGCGCTTTCTTCTGTCTCGGCATGGCTTCCGGCGTTGCGTCGGTGAACGGTTTCACTGGCCAGCCTTGCGGCCCTGCGGATGAATGGCCTGAGCATGTCGCCGTCCGGCGGCAATACCCGAGCGACCACCAGAGATTGGCGTCTGTGAGCCAAGGGCGGTAGCGTAGCCATCCGACGTTTCCGGCGACAATATCCGAACACGACGGTTGCGTGCCGACCTAAAACCAACAGAGCTGCGATGCAGCTCTGTTGGTTTTAGGGGCTTGCTCGCGGCGGGATTGGGGAATGCTGTGATTCGATTACCGGCAGGGTGTTTACCCAGGAAAAAGCCTTTAGCCGTTTTATGCGCATGTAAAACAATGTGGCGATGAAATGACCACGGCGTATTTTAGAGGATTCTATGAAAATTATCGTTACCGGCGGTGCCGGGTTTATTGGCTCGGCCGTTGCCCGCCATATTATCAATGATACCGCTGATCACATTTTGGTGCTGGATAGCCTGACCTATGCCGGTAACCTCGAATCCCTGGCGCCGATCGCCGATAGCGATCGTTACTCCTTCGAGCAGGTCGATATTTGCGACCGTCAGGCGTTGGATCGCGTGTTCGCCGCCTTCCAGCCCGATGCGGTGATGCACCTGGCCGCCGAAAGTCACGTCGATCGTTCTATTGACGGCCCGGCCGCCTTTATCGAAACCAACATCGTCGGCACCTACACCTTACTGGAGGCGGCTCGCCAGTATTGGCACGCCCTGGGCGCCGAGCGCAAGCAGGCGTTCCGTTTCCATCACATCTCCACCGACGAGGTGTACGGCGATCTGCACGGCACCGACGATCTGTTTACCGAAACTACGCCTTATGCGCCAAGCAGCCCGTATTCCGCCTCCAAAGCGGCCAGCGATCACCTGGTGCGCGCCTGGTTGCGCACCTACGGTTTACCGACCGTTGTCACCAATTGTTCGAACAACTATGGCCCTTACCATTTCCCGGAAAAGCTGATCCCGCTGACGATCCTGAACGCGCTGGAAGGCAAGCCGCTGCCGGTATACGGCAACGGCGCGCAGGTGCGCGACTGGTTATATGTAGAAGATCATGCGCGGGCGCTGTATAAGGTCGTCACCGAAGGCGCGGTGGGGGAAACCTATAATATCGGTGGTCACAACGAGCGCAAAAATATCGAAGTGGTGCAAACCATTTGCGCACTGCTGGATGAGCTGGTGCCGCACAAACCGGGTGATATCGCGCATTATGCGGATCTCATCACCTTTGTGACCGACCGTCCGGGCCACGATATGCGCTATGCGATCGACGCCGCCAAGATCGATGCGGAGTTGGGGTGGAAGCCGCAAGAGACCTTTGAAAGCGGCATTCGCAAAACCGTGGAATGGTATCTGGCGAACGAAGCCTGGTGGAGCCGGGTGAAAGACGGCTCCTATGCCGGCGAGCGTCTGGGGTTGACCCGTTAATCGATTTTTAAGGAAGAAGAATGAAAGGCATTGTTTTAGCGGGCGGTTCCGGCACGCGTCTCTATCCCATCACGCGCGGCGTTTCCAAGCAGTTGCTGCCGATTTACGATAAGCCGATGGTCTATTACCCGATCTCGGTGCTGATGCTGGCGGGCATTCGGGATATCCTGATCATCTCCACTCCGGAAGATATGCCCTCCTTCAAGCGCTTGCTGGGTGACGGCAGCCGTTTCGGCATCAATCTGAGTTATGAAATTCAGCCGAGCCCGGACGGCCTGGCGCAGGCCTTCCTCATTGGCGAAGCGTTCATCGGCGGTGACAGCTGCGCGCTGGTGCTTGGCGACAACATTCACTTCGGCCAGGGCTTCGGCAACAAGCTGGAGTCGGTGGTGAAGCGCAGCGAAGGGGCGACGGTTTTCGGCTATCAGGTGATGGACCCTGAACGTTTCGGCGTGGTGGAGTTCGACGATAACTTCCGCGCGTTGTCGCTGGAAGAAAAACCGGCCGTGCCGAAATCCAACTGGGCGGTCACCGGGCTTTATTTCTATGACCATCACGTGGTTGAGATGGCCAAGCAGGTGAAGCCGTCGGCGCGCGGTGAGCTGGAAATCACCACGCTCAACCAGATGTATCTGGAACGCGGCACGCTGAACGTCGAGCTGCTGGGGCGCGGTTTCGCCTGGCTGGACACCGGCACGCACGACAGTTTGATCGAGGCCTCTCAGTTTATACACACTATTGAGAAGCGTCAGGGCTTCAAGGTCGCTTGTCTGGAAGAGATCGCCTACCGAAAAGGCTGGTTGACGCGTGAGCAACTGGCCACCGAAGCCAAGCTGCTCGGCAAAACGCTGTATGGCCAGTATCTGTCGCAGCTGATCGCGGAAAAATAACCCCGGCCCGCCGTGCTTTGAACACCCGGAGCGCGGCGGGGCACTGGACGAACCTGCATATAGAGCGGATATGAGCACTGTACATATTTGTCCTCTGGATAAATTTATTCCTTCATTCATTGAATTTGTGAATGAGAAATTCGATCCCGATGAACACACGTTTTGGGTCTATGGCGATAAGGTGCGTTTCGCTTTGCCGCCGGCGGACAACGTTCACTATCTCGGGGCGGATCTGTTTGGTAACGTCAAGCCGACGTTGAAGTTGATGAAGGCCATTCAACGTCACGATCGGGTGATTCTGCACAGCTTCCACGGCATCAAGATGGCGCTGTTGCTGCTGTTGACTCCTTGGGTATTAAAAAAGTGCTATTGGTTCATATGGGGTGGTGACCTTTACCAATACCAAATCGGCAAGCGTAACTTCAAATGGCGCCTGACAGAGCTTCTCCGCCGCCCGGCCATTAAGCGTATGGGCAACTTTGTCACTTACATCAAGGGCGATTACGAGTTGGCTAAAAAGTGGTACGGCTGCACCGGCCGGTGGCATGAGTGCCTGCTGTATACCAGCAACGTATACAAGAAAAACGTCATCGATGAACGTGCGGCGGGCGAGGACGGTAAAACCACCATTCTGCTGGGTAATTCTGCCGATCCAACCAACAATCATTTTTCCGCGTTCGATATATTGGAAACGTACAAAAACGAGAATATTGAGCTCGTCGTACCGCTCTCCTACGGCAATAAACGCTATGCGGCAGAAGTGGTGGCCGAAGGCACGCGGCGCTTTGGCGAGAAATTTGTACCATTAACCGACTTTATGCCTTTCCAGCACTACCTGGCGCTGCTGGGGAAAGTGGATATCGCGGTGTTCAACCATCATCGCCAACAGGCGATGGGTAACACCATTTCCCTGCTGGGGCTGAAAAAAACGGTGTTTTTGAATCCAGGCACCACGCAGTGGGACTTCTTTCAAGAAAAGAATATCCAGGTATTGGATCTTCAAACGTTTTCGCTACGCAGCCTGAGCGCGGCGGAAAAGCATGACAACGAGCAAAAAATCGAAGCCTATTTCTCCGCTGAGAACCTTACCGCGCAGTTAAAGGCCGTCTTTACTTCCTGATGCCGCACGGCACATCGCCCCGGCATGCATTCAGAATCGACAACAAGGGATAACATGATACCGTTCAACAAACCACCGGTAACCGGCAACGAAATTCAATATATCAATGCGGCGTTGGAGAATGGGAAATTGTCGGGCGACGGCCCGTTCGGCAAACAGTGCCAGAAATGGTTTGAAAACAAGCTGGGGTGCAAACACGCGCTGTTGACCCCGTCTTGCACCGCCGCGCTGGAGATCGCCGCGCTGCTGGTCGATATCCAGCCGGGCGACGAAGTTATCATGCCAAGCTACACCTTCGTCAGCACCGCCAACGCCTTCGTGTTGCGCGGCGCGAAAATCAAATTCGTCGATATCCACCCTGAAACCATGAATATGGATGCAGCGCTGGTGGCTGCGGCGATCACCGATAAAACCAAAGCCATCGTGCCCGTGCATTACGCCGGCGTCTCCTGCGATATGGATGCGATCATGCGCCTGGCCGATCAGCATAACCTGCTGGTGGTCGAAGACGCCGCGCAGGGCGTCATGAGCAAATACAAGGGCGATTTCGTTGGCGTTAAAGGTCACCTGGCGGCTTTCAGCTTCCATGAAACCAAAAACTATACCAGCGGCGGGGAAGGCGGCGCGCTGGTGATCAATGATGAGCGTTTTATCAAACGCGCCGAAATTTTGCGTGAGAAGGGCACCGACCGCAGCCAGTTCCTGCGCGGCCAGGTGGACAAATATACCTGGGTCGATTTCGGCAGCAGCTTCCTGCCGGGTGAACTGCAGTCGGCTTGCCTGTGGGGGCAACTGGAACTGGCGGATGAGATCAACGATAACCGCCTGGCGACTTGGCACAAGTACTACGCGAGCTTTGCGCCGCTGGCGGAGAAAGGGCTGCTGACGTTGCCGACTATTCCGGCGGATTGCGAGCACAATGCGCATATGTTCTATGTGAAGCTGAAGGATATTGAGCAAAGAACGCAGTTCATCGCTCACCTGAAGGCCTGTGGCGTGATGGCGGTATTCCATTATATTCCGCTGCACTCGGCGCCGGCGGGCAAGGTCTTCGGCACCTTCATCGGCGAAGACAACTACACCACCCGCGAAAGCGAGAGACTGGTTCGCCTGCCGCTGTACTACAAAATGACCGATGCCGATCAGAATAAAGTGATTGAAAGCGTTGTGAGGTTCTTTGAGTGAACGCCCGCAAGATCCTGGCGTTCGCCATCGGGCCGATCGGTAATGCCGCGCTGGGGTTGTTGACCCTGCCGGTCATTACCTGGCTGTTTTCGGCGGACGACGTAGGCCGAATCAGCATGCTGAATGTGGCCGTGTCTTTCTGCGTGCTGTTTTTCAGTTTGGGGCTTGATCAGGCTTACGTTCGGGAATACCACGGTGAATCCGATCGCGGGCAGCTGTTGAAGAACGTCGCTTTCCCCGGCTTGCTGATGATCGTAGTCATCGGTGCGGCGTTCCTGCTGTTCCCCGGCAGTTTGTCCGCGTTGCTGTTCGAACAGAAAGACACGGCGATAAGCTGGCTTATCATGTTGATTCTTCTGGCGTCGTTCATCAACCGTTTCTTGTCCCTGATACTCAGGATGCAGGAGAAGGGGATGGCGTTTTCGCTCAGCCAACTGATGCCCAAGCTGATGACGCTGATCGTCATCGGCCTGTGCTATGTTCTGTTTACCCAGCATACGCTGATGCAGTTGGTGGTGGCGAACGCCGTCGGTTTTATCGCCGTATCGCTGATGCTGATGTGGTCTTCCCGGGCGGATTGGATAGCCGCGCTGCGCAGTTCGCTGGACTACGGCAAACTGAAAGCGATGCTCAAGTTCGGCTATCCGCTGATCTTGGGCGGGTTGGCGTTTTGGGGGTTAACCACTGTCGATAGGATGTTCGTGCGAGCCTATTCCGGCTTTGAACAGTTGGCTATCTTCTCGGTGGCGGTTAGCTTCGCCGGCGTGGCGAGCATCCTGCAAAGTGTGTTCTCTACTGTTTGGGCGCCGATGGTGTACAAGCTGGCGGAGTCTAACGAAGGCGGCGAACAGCAGATGGTAACCAAGGTCACGCAGTGCATGCTGATTGCCGTGGTTTGCCTGTTCAGCTTGGGCGGGCTCTTTTCCTGGCTGGTTGACTTTGTCTTGCCCGCTAATTACGTGAATGTGAAATATATTCTGGTTGCGAGTCTGGGTTTCCCTTTGTTGTTCACACTGTCGGAAACGACGGCGGTCGGCATCGGCCTGAGCAGAAAGACCGCTTACACCATGCTGGCTTCCTTGAGCGCGTTGCTCATCAACGTGGTGGCCAATGCATTGCTGGTGCCACGTTTCGGCGCCGGTGGCGCGGCGGTAAGCACCTGTCTGGCCTTCTGGGCATTCCTGATCCTGAGAACGGAATTCTCGATTATCAGCTGGAAGACCATGCCACGTTTTGAAATGTATTTCTTCACTTTCCTCTGTCTGGCGGGGGCGTCGGTTTCAGCGCTGGCAGGCGAGAAAATGAAATATGAGCTGTTTGTCTATTGGGGTGTCTTACTGGCCGTGGTGCTGGTGAGGAACCTCAGGTTCCTTAAGTCGTTCGCCAAACGATAACGCTTTCGGTCAGGCAACCCGTTGCGGGTTGCCGCCGTTTTCCCCATTTCTACTTCTCATCATGACAGCGCGATCTCGCTGACGTCTCCTCTTGCTCAACGCAGCCGCCCCCGAATCTCCTCCTCCGGCAGATCCACGCCGATAAACACCAGCGTACTCTTGCGCTCTTCCTCTGGCAGCCATTCCCGATCCCAGTCGGCGTTATACAGCCGCTGTACGCCCTGGAACAGCAGGCGGCGCGGCTCGTCTTCGATAGACAGAATGCCTTTGTAGCGCAGCAGGTTGTCGGCGTATTCCAGCAGCAGGCCTTCCATCACTTCGGAGATTTGCATCAGCGGCAGCGGCCGTTCCAGCGTCACCACGATCGAGCGGATGTCGCTCTGCGGCTGCGGGATGCGGTGGAACAGCGGGGCGGGCGGCGTCAGATTCAGCTTGTCGTTCAGCGTAAAGCCTTCGATGTCGAACAGCACGCTCAGATCGATATCGCCGTGCGTCACCTGGTAGAGCGGCGCTCGGGCGTTCATCCGCTGCAGCCGTTGGATCAGCGCCTCGCAGTCCGGCGCCACGTCGGTTTTGGTCAACAGGATGCGGTCGGCGTAGCCCACCTGCGCCTGGGCGATGCTGAACTGGCTCAGCTGCTGCTCGGCGTGCGCCGCGTCCACCAGGGTGATGATGCCGTCCAGCAGGAAGCGCTCGCACAGGATCTCGTGCGAGAAAAAGGTCTGGGTAATCGGGCCGGGATCGGCCATGCCGGTGCATTCGATGATCAGCCGATCGAACGTCAGCTGGCCGCTGTCGACGCCGTCCAGCAGATCCAGCAGCGCGTCCGCCAATTCGTTGGACTTGCTGCAGCAGATGCAGCCGTTGCTCAACGTGGTGATGCGGCTGGCGCGATCGCCGATCAGCGCGTCGTCGATCGGCACTTCGCCGAACTCGTTCTCGATGACCGCGATTTTATAGCCGTGTTCGGCGTTCAGGATGTGGCGCAGCAGGGTGGTTTTGCCGGCGCCCAAAAAGCCGGTCAGGATGGTGACTGCAATGGGTTTCATACGGGTCCTTGTGACTGCGGGTTAACAGCAGCGCATGCCGCCTTTGCCGTCGCCGCCGTAGCGCGCTTGCTGGCGCTCGCGGAAAAATTCTTTATAGGTCATCACCGGCTTGTCCGGGTGGTTGTCTTTCATGTGCTGGACGTAGGTATCGTAGTCAGGCACGCCCACCAACATGCGCGCCGCCTGCCCGAGATATTTCCCCGCCTGGCCGAGATTTCCGAACATAAGCCTTCTCCAACTTTACCCTGCATCACTACAGCGCTTGCTTAAGCCTGATATTAGGGGAAGCCGGGGGATGGGGTTCCCGCAGGGATGCCCCACCTCCGGGTCGCCCCGGGTATCTCGATTGCATCGCGCCGCACGCCTGGCGTCTTGCGATGCGCAGGCCGTGCGGCTTTGGGTACTACTTAATGCTTATTATGCAGGGTATCCGTTAAATCACATCAATGCTGGGTCGAAACTTTGACCTCCCCCTCAGTTACGCCGTCGGCGGGCGCGGCCTGCGGCACCGGCACGTAAGGCGTTTCCTGGTCGGTGCGTTTCGGGTTCTTGTGCGCCGCCATCGCGGTTTTCACCCCATAGAAGATGATGCTGTACACCACCAGCAGGAACAGAATGCTCAGCCCGGCGTTGGTGTAGTTGTTCACCACGATGTGGTTCATGTTGGCGATCTGCTGGGCGCTCAGCTCGGCGCCGCCCTCGGCGATCTTGCGTTTGTATTCGCCGGCCAGGAAGAAGAAGCCTTCCAGCTGTGGGTTGTCGCTGAACAGCTTCAGGCCCAGCGCGTAGGTGGTGCAGATCAGCAGCCACACCGCCGGCAGCACGGTCACCCAGATGTATTGGGTGCGCTTCATTTTAATCAGCACCACGGTGCCCAGCACCAGCGCCACGGCGGCCAGCATCTGGTTGGAGATGCCGAACAGCGGCCACAGGCTCTTCACGCCGCCGAGCGGATCCACCACGCCCTGATACAGCAGGTAGCCCCACAGCCCGACGCAGCCGGCGGTGCCGACGATGCCGGCCACCAGCGAGTCGGTTTTCTTCAGGAACGGCACGAAGTTGCCCAGCAGATCCTGCAGCATGAAGCGGCCGGAGCGGGTGCCGGCGTCCAGCGCGGTCAGGATGAACAGCGCCTCGAACAGAATGCCGAAGTGATACCAGAAGCCCATGTTGGCGCCCGGAATGATCTGGTGGAACACGTGGGCGATGCCCACCGCCAGCGTTGGCGCGCCGCCGGCGCGGTTCAGCACCGAAGGTTCGCCGATGTCGGTGGCGGTCTGCAGGATCTGTTCCGGGCTGATGACGAAGCCCCAGGAGCTGACCGCCGCCGCCGCGTGCACGGTCACGTCCTTCAGCGAAGCCATGATCATTGGCGCGTCTTCGGTGCCCAGGCGGTGCAGATCCGGCATGGTGATGCCCAGCGCCGCCGGCGGGGTGTTCATGGCGAAGTACAGGCCCGGCTCGATGATGGAAGCCGCCACCAGCGCCATAATGGCGACGAAGGATTCCATCAGCATCGCGCCGTAGCCGATAAAGCGCGCGTCGGTCTCATTGGCCAGCAGCTTCGGCGTGGTGCCGGAGGCGATCAGCGCATGGAAGCCGGAGACCGCGCCGCAGGCGATGGTGATGAACAGGAATGGGAACAGGGTGCCTTTCCACACCGGGCCGGTGCCGTCGACGAACTGGGTCACCGCCGGCATTTTCAGCTCAGGGTTGAGGATCACGATGCCGATCGCCAGCCCGACGATCACGCCGATTTTCAGGAAGGTGGCCAGGTAGTCGCGCGGCGCCAGGATCAGCCACACCGGCAGCAGAGCGGAGACGAACGCGTAGCCGATCAGCGTGAAGGTGATGGTGGTGTCTTTAAAGGTCAGCGCCGGGCCCCAGTACGGGTCGTGCGCCACCACGCCGCCGAACCAGATGGCGGCCACCAGCAGCACGATGCCAATGATCGAGACTTCACCCACGCGACCGGGGCGCAGGTAGCGCATGTAGATGCCCATAAACAGCGCGATCGGCACGGTGGAGCAGACGGTGAACACGCCCCACGGGCTTTCCGCCAACGCTTTCACCACGATCAGCGCCAGCACCGCCAGGATGATGATCATGATCAGGAAGCAGCCGAACAGCGCGATGGTGCCCGGTATCGGCCCCATCTCTTTTTTGATGATCTCACCGAGCGAGGCGCCGTTGCGGCGCGAGGAGATGAACAGCACCATAAAGTCCTGCACCGCCCCCGCCAGCACCACGCCGCCCAGCAGCCACAGCGTGCCGGGCAGGTAGCCGACCTGCGCGGCCAGCACCGGCCCCACCAGCGGCCCGGCGCCGGCGATGGCGGCGAAGTGGTGGCCGAACAGCACGTTCTTGTTGGTCGGCACGTAGTTGAGGCCGTCGTTGTTGACCACCGCCGGGGTGGCGCGGCCGGCGTCCAGCTTCATCACCCTGGTGGCGATGTACAGGCTGTAGTAGCGGTAGGCCACCAGATACACCGCCACCGAAGCGACGACGATCCACAGCGCGCTGATGTGTTCGCCGCGGCGCAGCGCCACCACGCCGAGGCAGGCTGCGCCGAGTATCCCCAGCAGCATCCACGGAATGTGCTTTAAAATCCCCTCTCGTTTCATGAGGTATCCTTAATTCCAGTCTGCAAAATATGAATGAACTCATCCGCTTGTAAGAGATGTCAGAGTGGCGCGGTGAGCCGTAGCGTCTTTCCCGAGGTAAGGCGGGTTTAGGAACAGCTCATCATCGCCGGGGGTAAGGGGGGAAGACAGGCGTATTTCGCTCAGCGGTCAGATCCGCCGGGTGAACGGTTGGATTGGCGGGGTGAGCGGTTTGCTGCATAACCAACAGCCGCCCGCCAGCCGCTGTTGCCAATGCAGCACCCGCTTTAACCCGCCGGCTTTAAACCCTCGGTTTATCAGCCAGATGCCTTAACGCGGCGGTTGGCACGCATTCTGCTATCGGATTTATAACCAAAACAAGGTTTTCAATATTTGTAAATCGATAATGGTTATATGCGTGCCGCATCACGGCGCCAACGAGCAGAGGGAGAGAAGCATGTCAGCAGCAAACCACTCGCAGCAGCCTATTCAGTTCGCCTACTGGGTGCCGAACGTCTCCGGCGGTCTGGTGATCAGCAACATCCCGCAGCGCACCGGTTGGGACATCGGCTACAACCGCAAGCTGGCGCAGATTGCCGAGCGCGCCGGTTTTGACTACGCGCTCACCCAGATCCGTTTCACCGCCGGTTACGGCACCGACAACCAGCACGAGTCGGTGTCGTTTTCGCAGGCGCTGCTGGATTCCACCGAGAAGCTGAAGGTGATCGCCGCGCTGCTGCCGGGGCCGTGGAACCCCACGCTGGCGGCCAAGCAGATCGCCACCATCAGCCATCTTTCCAACGCGCGCATCGCGGTCAATATCGTCAGCGGCTGGTTCCGCGGCGAGTTCAAGGCCATCGGCGAGCCGTGGCTGGATCACGAAGAGCGCTACCTGCGCTCGGAAGAGTTTATCCGCTGTTTGCGCGGCATCTGGGCCGAGCCCAGCTTCAGCTTCGCCGGCGATTTTTATCGTTATCGCGACTACTCGCTGAAGCCCAAGCCGCTGGATCCGCTGCCGGAGATCTTCCAGGGCGGCAGCTCGCGGGCGGCGCGCGACATGGCGGCGCGAGTCTCGGACTGGTACTTCACCAACGGCAACAGCGTGGAGGGCATTCGCCAGCAGGTGGACGATCTGCAGACCAAGGCCAGGGCCAACCAGCACCGGGTCAAGGTGGGGGTGAACGGCTTCGTCATTGCCCGCGATACCGAGCAGGAAGCGCAGGCGGTGCTGCAGGAGATTATCGATCACGCCAACCCGGAGGCGGTGCAAGGATTCGGCCATGAGGTGAAGAACGCCGGGGCGGCTTCGCCGGAGGGCGAGGGCAACTGGGCCAAATCCTCGTTTGAGGATCTGGTGCAGTACAACGACGGCTTTAAAACCAACCTGATCGGCACGCCGCAGCAGATCGCCGAGCGCATCATCGCGCTGAAAGACGCCGGGGTGGATCTGATGCTGTTGGCGTTCCTGCACTTCCAGGAAGAGGTGGCGTTCTTCGGCCGCGAGGTGATCCCGCTGGTGCGCGAACTGGAGCGCCAGCGGGCGGCGGCCTGAGTTCAGTAAACCTGCCTGCCGTTGATGCCGGCGGGGAAAATGCCGGTGGCGAAAATATGCCCGTTGGCCTGGATCTGGTCGTCGGGCAGCATCTCCAGCGGAAACTCGGCCGCCAGGCAGTTGAGAAAGGCGTTGCGATCGTCGGTGGTGGTAAAGCCGATCAGATCGTAGAACAGCAGCGAAGCGATCAGCTGGCGATGTTCCGGGATGCGCCGCAGCAGCGCCGCCGACGGGAACGGCAGGTGGAAAAAGAACGCGCAGTCGTTCAGCAGCCCCTGTTCCTTCAGCGCCTGGGCGCAGGGCAGCAGTTGGTAATCGTCGATACAGACGATGTCGCCCGGGCACAGGTGTTCGCAGGCGATATCGGCGAAACGGCGATTCAGCTGCCGGTAGGCGCGGTAGTTTTCCGGCGTGAAGTGCGCCTTCTCCGGCTGGTTGTGGAACACCGGCCACAGGCCGTCGTGGTAGTAGCCCTGATAGTGGCGGCGGAACTCTTCGATCGACAGCGGGAAGGTCACCTGATCGTAACCGGCGCCTTGACGGTAGTGGACCGGGCGCTGCGCGAAATTCTGCACGTCGCCGTTCCAGCCGAGCCACAGCCCCGGTTCTGCGTCGGCCGCCAGCGTCCGGCCGGCGCAGGCCAGATCCTTGCCGTCGCACTGCTTGTTGGAAATCAGCACCAAACGAGACATGGGGGTCTCCTTATCAGTGAAGGGCGCGCGGGGCGTGCGCCGCGCAGTCGGCGCGCCAGGGCGCTTGCAGCACGGGCAGCGTGACGCGCAGGCCGCGCAATGCCGGATGCGCCAGGCAGCAGCGCGTCAGCCAGCTTCCCAGCCCGACGCCGCGGTATTCGGCGCTGACGAACAGCTCGCTCACCGAGGCGAAGGTGGCGTAATCGGTCACCATACGGGCGAAGCCGAGCTGGTGGCGTTTGCGGTACAGGCCAAAGCACAGGCCGTGGCGCGCCAGGCGCTCCGCCGCCGCTCGATCCTGCAGGCTGAGGAAACGCTGGATCGCCTCGATATCCAATAACTGCCGATCGGTGCTGATATGAAAAACGCCTTTGCGCCAGCAGAGCAGCGGCTGTACGGGGGCCAATTGCGGTTGCATGTTCATGATTATCCTTAGGTTAACGAATCAGTGGATGGTTACAGCATCCAGCCGAGTTCGGCGGCGGTGACCTGTTCCTCGAAGCGGCGCAGTTCGGCGCTTTTGCAGGTGTGCCACAGGGTGCAGAACGCCGGGCCGAGCAGCTCGCGCAGCGGATCGCTGTGGCGGAACAGCGCCAGCGCCTCCTGCTGGCCGAGCGGCAAGGGGGCGGCGTTGTCGCTTTCGCAGCCGTTGGCGGCGGGCGGCAGCGGCAGTGGGTGTTCCAGGCCGTGCAGCAGGCCGCCGAGCATCACCGCCAGCGCCAGATAGGGGTTGGCGTCGGCGCCGGCCAGGCGGTATTCGATGCGCTGATTGGCGCTGTCGGCGCAGGGCAGGCGCAGCGCCACCGTGCGATTGTTGTGGCCCCAGGAGGCGCGCAGCGGCACGTGCATGCCGGGGCGGAAGCGGCGAAACGCGTTGATGTTGGGCGCCAGGATCGCCATCGATGCCGGCATCAGCGCCAGCATGCCCGCCATCGCCTGCTGCATGTTGTCGCTCAGTTCACCCGGCGCGCCGGTCAGCAGGTTCTCGCCGTGCTCGTTCTGCAGGCTGATGTGAAAATGCAGCCCGCTGCCGGCGGCATGGGCGCAGGGCTTGGCCATAAAGCAGGCGTGCTGGTGATGTTGCTCGGCAATCTGCCGCGTCAGGCGTTTCAGTGCCATGATCTGGTCGCAGGCTTCCAGCACGCGCCGGCTGTGATGCAGGTTCAGCTCGTACTGGCCGGAAGCGGCTTCGGCCACCACGCCGGTCAGCGGCAGGCTTTGCAGCCGCGCGTGCCGTTCGATGTCGCTCAGCAGCGCATGGTGGCGCTCGGGCGCATCCACCGCGAAGCTCTGCGTCGGGCAGGCTTCCGCCTCGGCGGGGCGCTGCGGATCCTGCAGGTAGAACTCCAGTTCGGCCGCCACCACCGGGAAGCAGTTGCGCTCGTGCAGGCGCTTCAGCACCCGTTGCAGCACCACGCGCGGCTCCAGCTCGCAGGCGTCGCCGTCGGCGTTTTGCATCGTCAGCAGCAGCTGGGCGTGGCGTTCGGGATCGCGCGCGCAGGGGCGCAGCGTGCCGGGCACCGGCAGGCACAGCCGATCCGGCTCGCCCGCCCGCTGCCCCAGCCCGCTTTCTTCTATCACCCGGCCGTGCAGATCCAGGGCGTAGATCGACAGCGGGAAGTAGCAGCCTTTTTCCAGGCCAAAGGCTTCGGCGATCGGCAGGCGCTTGCCGCGCAGCTGGCCGTTCAGATCGTGCAGATAAATATCCAGCTGTTCGGTATCCGGATAGCGCTGCAGGTAGTGTTCCAGCTCTTTGCGGAAGGTGCGCGTCGGCGATGCGGGCAGCTCCGCCAGCAGAGGATTGAACCCGATGATATTAGAATGCATGGCGCGCTCCAGAACGAAGACCGGTCACGGCCAGAGGCAGGGATAAACGCATGAGACAACTCTCTTGTGAGGCCATAGCGGCGATGTGAAAAGGGTATCTGCGGCGGCAAAAACTGTCTGTAAAAACGCCGTAACGTTAACGGGGTGCGGAATAAAAATGCCGTAAAGAGCGCGGCGGGTTGGCCGGGTCGGCACGGTCTATACTGGCGAGATGGGCCGTAGAAGGAGAGATAACGATGAAGAGAATAGGGCTGCTTATCGCCGCGCTGGCCGCGTTCCACGCCACCGCGTCTTCCCCACAGGCGTGGGCCGAGAGCGAACGGGCGATGCGCGCCGCCTGCCTGAAAGCCAGCGGGCTAAAAAACGCCAGGGTGGAAGGGGAGATTATTCACTACGGTGATGACGTCGGCTATTCGGCGCTGTTTATCGGCGGGCGCTACCCGCAGCCGTTTATGAAAAACCAGCCGGGCAGGGAGCTGTGCTTATATCAGCGTGCCACGCAGAAGGCGGCGGTGCAGGCGGTGGAGGGGAGCAGTGCGTCTGCTCAACTTTGATGTTTGATGAGATAAATAAAAATACAGCCCACGGTGGTAATCATGGCCTCTACGAGCAAAAGTATAAAGTCCATCGCCAGCCACTTCTGTAGCTCAGGAGAGGCGGTTTTTTGCACGAAATCGTAGGTTTTCGCATCGAGCCAAACTTGATCCCTTATTTTTATTTTTTTCCTTTTCAGAATCCAAAGAAACCACTGTGCTTTCAATGAGGTTCCAAGCATGCCGAAGCTATCGGCAAAGGCGACGTAGGGCGGAATAAAATGTCCGCTGCCGGCGTAACGTTGATAGAACGCGTCAAACTCTTTTTTATGGCGACGGTAGCCAATGAATTGGATGAAGGCGCTTAAAACCAGCAGCGTTAAGCATAATATGACAAGGGTTTTCATCGAGCAGCCTGAATCACGACATTCTCGCTATCAACATAAAGATCAATGCCATGATGAAGAGCAGTCCTTCCAGCGCCAAAAGCGTGCCGTTGTTTTTCATCCAGGTCTGCAAGCGCTCAGATGATGAAAGACGAACAAATTCATAGGTCTTGGCGGGAAGATATTGGTTTTCCTTCACCTTGATTTTCTTGCCGCAAAGGGTCCATCTGAACCATTGGACTTTGATGGAAGTACCTAAAGAGCCAAGGCCATCGGCAATTGCGAGGTGAGCAGGCACAAAGTGGCCCTGTTGGGTATAGCGTTGATAAAAAACATCGAACTCGCGTTTATAGCGACGAGAGTAAATATATTGAGCAAGCCAACAAAGTAAGAGCAGCACGGCTGCAATAAGTGATGCTGTTTTCATAAGCCACCGGCTAAGGTTCAAGGGGCGTTATGCCTTACTCAAAAAAACAAAAATACACATCAACGCCAAACACCCCATTTTCAGCACGCTTAAGATGAAGTCTTTCCGAATCCAGCTCTTCAGATGTTGAGATGTGTTTTCATTCACGAATTCGTAGGTTTTTGGGCCCAGAAAAGCGTTTTTCCCTATCTTTATTTTTCTGCCATTCAATATCCAACGGAACCATTGTGCTTTGATAGATACACCAAGCAAACCAAGGTTATCCGCGAAGATGACAAATGGAGGCAAGGGGTGAGCGCTTTGCACATAACGTTGATAGAATTCTGCAAATTCGTCTTTATAGCGCCGATAGTAAAGGTACTGAACCAGGGCGCTAATCAATGTCAGAGTGAAGAATAGGACGATAGCGATTTTCATTATTCACCAAAAATGAAACCAGTAATGCTGTCGGCGGCTACACCGCCACCCCAACTGCCAGCTGCGCCACCCAGAGCAGCGCCTGCTATACCACAAGCTAAAATACCGGTACCAAACGTGGAGGCGCCTAAGACGATACTGCAAGCCGTCATTGCTAACATTGCACCGCCTTCACCCCCCAAAATCCCCGCCGCAGTACTTGCCGCAAAATGACTGTATCCCTTCACCGCGATCTTGGCGCACTCCTGTTCGCGGCCGGTGGTGCAGGCGTTGTAGACGTCGTTGGTGGTATTCAGCCCACTCAATCCGATGCCGATCCAGCCGCCGGCTTTCATAAACTTGGCCGCCCGGCTGGCGCTGTCGACGTAGTTCGAATAACCCTTGATGGCGCCGACGCCGGCGGTGCTCCATTCATGCACCAGCGATTTACTGGAGAGCCCTAGCGCGTGTTTGATTTGCGCATACTCTTTCATATTGAGTTGAGCACGAGTAAGGCGATTCAGTAACGGTTTTAATGTACCGAACAGCCGCGCTCGTTCCACCTGAAACTGGGTGCCAATCAACGCGCCACTCGTGCGGAACTGATTTTGGTAGGTTTTTTCAATCTCAACCAGGATATTCTTGATCTGGCTGAAGTAGCGTTCTCCGGCATCCGAAGCCAGCCCGACGACCGTTTCCCCATAGCTGGTGAAGGCGGCGATAGCGGCGTAATTGCGGTGCAAGAAGGTGGAGAAATCGCTGTCACCGGCTTTCACCGCTTTGCTGGTGCGGCTCTTGGCCTGCATCAGGGCGGCGATCTGCGTAGATTGATTATGATTGCGCGGATCGGCGACGATCAGCATTTGCCCCGGTTGAACCAGCGGCGTATCGGCATTGAGCTGCATAAAAAAACGTGCCGCTTCCGATGGCCTGCCACCGAACAGGTAGTTGGCGTGGAAGGCGAGCGGGCCGGTTTGTTGGGCGATGCAATAGCCCGGTGCGATGCTGCTGGACTTCTGTTCCATGTCGAAAAGCCTCCTTATTTTTAGGAAACTTAACATTTTCTACAGGGTGGTAACAGGTTCTGGCTCACGCTCTCGATCGGAGAATCATCTGAAAACATCGGCATTTCGCTAAATTTGCCTCTCCTTCCCTCTATTTGATTGAACTAATAGGCGATGGTCCTATCGGTTTCTTTTGCGAGCCGTCAAGCAAAACGCCAACGGCGCTCTGGAGAAAATTATATATTTCAGTCTATCGTCTTGTCATAGATTGTACTCTATAATCAGGAGATGCCATGTGGACGGTAATGACAACGGAAGAGTTTGATCGGTGGCTCTGTGAGCAGGATGAATCGACGCAGGAAAAGGTGTTGGCCGCGCTGGTGATGCTCGAGCGTGCCGGGCCTTCTCTCCGGCGGCCTTTTGTCGACGTACTGAAAGGCTCGTTGCATCCCAACATGAAAGAGCTGCGTATTCAGCACAAAGGGCGGCCGATTCGCGCTTTTTTCGCCTTCGATCCGGCGCGGCAGGCGATTGTGCTGTGTGCTGGCGACAAAACGGGTAATGAGAAACGGTTTTATAAAGTGATGCTGCCCATCGCAGATGCGCAGTTCACCCAATATTTGATGTGTTATTTCAAGGAGTAACCCATGAGCACCCTAAAGCAACTGCTGGCCTCCCGCACCCCGGAGAGCCGCCGGCGCATCGAGGAAATGGCCGAAGAGATGCTGTTTGAAGCGCACCTGCACCAGCTGCGGGAAGCGCTGAATATTTCCCAACAGGAACTGGCGAAAACGCTGGGCATTTCCCAGCCTTCGGTCGCGGCCATCGAAGGGCGCGGCAATGAGCTGAAGATTTCGACCCTGAAACGCTACGTGGAAGCGATGGGCGGCACGCTGCGTCTGGACATTGAACTGCCGGGTGGCAAGCACGTCGGGTTTACGGTTTAAGCGCAGGTTCTGCGCCACTTCCCGCCATCTCCCGTTCGATTACCGTCGCCAGCGCCTGCGCGGCGGAAGAGAGCTGATGCTGCGCCAGGCGGATCAGGCCCACGCGCCGTTCGATGATCGGGCCGATCAGCGGCACGCACACCGCCCCCAGCTCATCCATCTGTCGCTCGCACAGCGCCGGCACCGCGCTGGCGCCGAGGCCGTTGGCCACCATGCGCCCGACCGTCACCAGCTGGTGGCTCTCAAACGCCACCTCCAGCGTTCGCCCGCTGCGGGCCAGCTCCTGCTCCAGCAGCAGCCGCACCGCCGATGGCCGCTGCAGGGTGATGAAATCCAGCGTCAGCAGCTCCTTCCAGCTCACCTGCGCCCTGCGCGCCAGCGCCGAATCCTTCGGCACCACCGCCAGAAAGCGATCGCGGCACAGCGGGGTGAAGTGCAGGGTGTCGCTCGGCTCCGGCTCGAAGGCGATGCCCATCTCCACCCGGCCTTCGCGGATCATTTCAAACACCTGCTCGTTGATGACGTCGTGCACCGCCACGTTGATGCCGGCGTAACGATCGCGAAACGCCTTGAGGATCGGCGGCAGCGGGTTGCCGGCGAACGACGGCATGGCGGCGATCGCCACCTTGCCCATCTGCAGGGTAAAGCGCTGGCGCATCGCCTCTTCCGCGTTATCCCAATCCGCCAGCAGCTGGCGCGCCATCGGGAAGAAGGTTTCTCCTTCCGGCGTCAGCGTCACCCGGCGGGTGGTGCGCAGCAGCAGCGGCCCGCCCAGCGCGTCTTCCAGCCCACGGATCGCCAGGCTGAGCGCCGGCTGAGAAATATTCAGCCGCTCGCTGGCCTGGGCGAAATTCAGAGTGTGAGCTACCGCTAAAAACGCGCGTAACTGTTTGATGCTCATTTTCATTTTGGTCGGCGTTAACTCTTTGTTAATTGTCGGTTAACGGGTGATTAATAAAAATTCTAAATGAATGCGGCATAAAAACAAAATTAACAAATCATTTTTGTGACCTGAAGATGCCCTCACGCAAGCCAGGGCATTTCGCCCTGCGCCGCAACATGCAGGGGCAACGATATGGCAGGGCTCGACAAACGCGTCGGCAGCTACCAGGAAGCGCTGGCAGGCCTGACGGACAACATGACGGTGCTGGCGGGCGGCTTTGGCCTGTGCGGCATCCCGGAAAACCTGATCGAAGAGATCCGCCGGCGCGGTGTGCGCGGGTTGACGGTGGTCTCCAACAACTGCGGCGTCGACGGGTTCGGCCTCGGGCGGCTGCTGGAGACCCATCAGATCCGCAAGGTGGTGGGATCGTACGTCGGCGAAAACGCGCTGTTCGAGCAGCAGGCGCTCAGCGGCGAGCTGGAGGTGGATCTCACGCCGCAGGGCACGCTGGCGGAGAAGATCCGCGCCGGCGGCGCCGGCATCCCGGCATTCTTCACCGCCACCGGTTACGGCACGCCGATCGCCGAAGGCAAAGAGGTGCGCGAGTTCAACGGCCGCCCCTACATCATGGAAACCGCCATCACCGGCGATTTCGCCATCGTGAAAGGCTGGAAGGCCGATCACTTCGGCAACGTCATCTACCGTCACACCGCGCAGAACTTCAATCCGCTGATGGCGACCGCCGGGCGCATCACGGTGGTGGAAGTGGAAGAGATCGTCGCGCCGGGCGAGCTGGATCCGGCGGCGATCCACACCCCCGGCATCTACGTCGATCGGCTGATCCAGGGCACCTTCGAAAAGCGTATCGAACAACGCACCCTGCGGGCATAAGGAGAATTCGCATGCTTACCCGTGAACAAATGGCGCGGCGCGTGGCGCAAGAGCTGAGAGACGGTTACTACGTCAACCTGGGCATCGGCATCCCGACGCTGGTGGCCAACTACGTGCCGGCGGGCATGGACGTGATGCTGCAGTCGGAAAACGGCCTGCTGGGGATGGGCGAGTTCCCGACCGAGCAGCAGCTGGACGCCGACATGATCAACGCCGGCAAGCAGACGGTCACCGCGCGCCTCGGCGCGTCTATTTTCGATTCGGCGCAGTCGTTCGCCATGATCCGCGGCGGCCATGTCGATCTGACCGTGCTGGGGGCGTTTGAAGTGGACGTCGAGGGCAACATCGCCTCGTGGATGATCCCCGGCAAGATGGTCAAGGGCATGGGCGGCGCGATGGATCTGGTGGCGGGGGCGGAGAACATCATCGTGGTGATGACCCACGCCGCGAAGGGCGGCGAGTCCAAGCTGCTGCCGCGCTGCACGCTGCCGCTGACCGGCGCCCGCTGCATCCGCAAGGTATTGACCGATCTGGCCTATCTGGAAATTGAAGACGGCGCCTTCGTGCTGCGCGAACGCGCGCCGGGCGTCAGCGTGGCGGAGATTGTCGCCAAAACCGCCGGCCGGCTGATTGTGCCGGAGCAAGTGCCGGAAATGCGTTTCTGAGACGGGAGGTGAATGTGCAACAACGTGAAGTGGTGATCGTGGCGGCGACGCGCACGCCGGTCGGCAGTTTTCACGGCGCGCTGGCGCCGCTGACGGCAGTGGAACTGGGCACGGCGGCGGTACAAGGGCTGCTGGCGCAAAGCGGCGTGCCGCCGCAGCAGATCGATGAAGTGATCCTCGGCCAGGTGCTGACCGCCGGCTGCGGGCAGAATCCGGCGCGCCAGACCGCGCTCAACGCCGGGCTGCCCGTTACGACGCCGGCGCTGACCATCAACAAGGTGTGCGGCTCCGGTTTGAAGGCGGTGCATCTGGCGGTGCAGGCGATCCGCAGCGGTGATGCCGAGGCGGTGATCGCCGGCGGCCAGGAGAGCATGAGCCAGTCGCCTTACCTGATGGCCGGCGCGCGCGCCGGTCTGCGCCTCGGTCACGCGCAGGTGGTGGACAGCGTGATCCACGATGGCCTGTGGGACGCGTTCAACGACTACCACATGGGCATCACCGCCGAGAACCTGGCGGAGAAATACGCCATCAGCAGAGAAGAACAAGACAGGTTCGCGCTGCGCTCGCAGCAGAAGGCGCAGGCGGCGCAGCAGGCCGGGCGTTTCGCGCAGGAGATCACGCCGGTGACGGTGCCGCAGCCGAAGGGCGAGGCGCTGCGGGTCGAGCGCGACCAACAGCCGCGCGACACCAGCCTGGAGGCGCTGGCGCGGCTGCGCCCGGCGTTTCGCAAAGAGGGCACGGTGACCGCCGGCAACGCCTCGTCGCTCAACGACGGCGCCGCCGTGGTGCTGCTGATGAGCGCGGAAAAAGCCGCCGCGCTGCGTTTTCCGGTGCTGGCGCGCATCGCTGGTTACGCCTCGTCGGGCGTCGAACCGGCGATCATGGGCATCGGTCCGGCGCCGGCCACGCACCGCTGCCTGGAAAAAGCCGGTTGGCGGTTGGAGGAGGTCGATCTGATCGAAGCCAACGAAGCCTTCGCCGCGCAGGCGCTGGCGGTGGGTAAAGAACTGGGCTGGGAGGCGGAGCGGGTCAACGTCAACGGCGGAGCGATCGCGCTGGGGCATCCGATCGGCGCGTCCGGCTGTCGCATTTTGGTGTCGCTGCTGTTCGAAATGCAGCGCCGCGGGGTGAACAAGGGGCTGGCGATGCTGTGCATCGGCGGCGGGCAGGGGGTGGCGCTGGCGGTAGAGCGCCCGTAAACAACCGAGGAGGGCACCATGCAGTCATCTGACTATGCGGTACTGGGCGCCGGGCTGATGGGGGGGGGCATCGCCACCCACTTTATTCGCCACGGCCATGAGGTGCTGCTGTATGACCCGGATCCGCAGCGCCTGGCGGAAGCGCCGGCGGTGGCGAGCGGCATTCTGGCCGAGCTAAGCGACGTCGGGCAGTTTGATAACGATGAGCGCGACGCGGCGCTGGCGCGGCTGCGCGTGACCGGCGATCTGAACGAGGTGGCGCGCGCCCGGCTGCTTATCGAGGCGATCCCGGAACGGCTCGAGCTGAAGCATGCGCTGTATGAGCAGCTGGAAGGGCTGATCGCCGACGACGCGGTGATTGCCAGCAACACCAGCGGCCTGCCGCCGGACGAGCTGGCGGCGCGCATGACCCATCCGCAGCGCCTGCTGATCGCCCACTTTTGGCATCCGCCGCACCTGATCCCGCTGGTGGAGATCGTGCCTGGCAGCGCCACCGAACCGCGTCATCTGGCGGCGGTGCAGGCGCTGCTCGGCGAGATGGATCTTGAGGCGGTGCTGCTGGAGCGCGCCGCGCCGGGGTTTGTCGGCAACCGGCTGCAGTTTGCGGTGCTGCGCGAGGCGCTGCACATCGTACACAGCGGCATCGCCAGCGCCGAGGTGGTGGATCAGGTGATGCGCGCCTCGCTGGGGCGGCGCTACGCCATGGTCGGCCCGCTCGAAGCCGCCGACATGACCGGGTTGGCGACGGTGGCGGACATCGCCCGCCACCTGTTCCCGGAACTGGCGACCGGCGACGAGATGATGGCGCTGGTGGAACAGCGGCTGCAGCGCGGCGATAGCGGCCAGCGCAGCGGCCAGGGATTTTATCTTTGGGATGAAGCGCGCAGGGAACGCATTCAACGGCGACGGGCGCATCAGCTGCGCTTTGCGCTGAAACCGTAATTTCGCACTCCGTACCTGACAATAACAACGATAGCGAGGTGTCCGATGAGCGTTTTGATTGCCCTGGCAGCACTGGGATTACTGATGCTGGCCGCCTACCGCGGCTACAGCGTGATTTTGTTCGCCCCGATCGCCGCGCTGGGCGCGGTGCTGTTGACCGACCCCGGCGCGGTGGCGCCGACCTTCACCGGGCTGTTTATGGAGAAGATGGTCGGCTTCGTGAAGCTTTATTTCCCGGTGTTCCTGCTGGGGGCGGTATTCGGCAAGCTGATCGAACTGTCCGGTTTTTCCCGTTCGATCGTCGCGGCGGCGATCCGCATTCTCGGCCGGCGCCACGCCATTCCGGTGATCGTGCTGGTGTGCGCGCTGCTGACCTACGGCGGGGTGTCGCTGTTCGTGGTGGCGTTCGCGGTTTATCCGTTCGCCGCCGAGCTGTTCCGCCAGAGCGGCATCCCCAAGCGGCTGATCCCGGCCACCGTGGCGCTCGGCGCCTTCTCCTTCACCATGGACGCCTTGCCCGGCACGCCGCAGATCCAAAACATCATCCCGACCAGCTTCTTCGGCACCAATGCCTGGGCCGCGCCCTGGCTGGGGCTGATCGGCTCGCTGTTCATCATCGCGGTCGGCCTGCTGTATCTTGAACGCCAGCGGCGCAAGGCGCAGCTGAAAGGCGAAGGGTACGGCACCGAGCTGCTGAACGAACCGGAAACCCCGGACGACATCAACCTGCCGAATCCGCTGATCGCCATCCTGCCGTTGATTTTGGTCGGGGTATTCAACCTTGCCTTCACCCATTGGATCCCTCAGTGGTACGGCGCCAGCCACGATCTGACGCTGCCGGGGCTGGCCAAGCCCATCACCACCGATGTGGCGAAGATCACCGCCATCTGGGCGGTGGAAGCGGCGTTGGTGTCGGGCATTTTGCTGGTGGTGGCGTTCGGCTTTGGCAATATTCGCGGCCGGCTGGCGGAAGGCAGCAAGACGGCGGTCGGCGGCGCAATTCTGGCTGCGATGAACACCGCCTCCGAATACGGCTTCGGCGCGGTGATCGCCGCGCTGCCGGGCTTTTTGGTGCTGTCGCAGGCGCTGTCGGCGATCCCCAATCCGCTGCTGAACGAAGCGATCAGCGTCACCCTGCTGGCCGGCATCACCGGCTCGGCCTCCGGCGGCATGAGCATCGCGCTGGCGGCGATGGCCGATAACTTCGTGGCCGCCGCCCACGCCGCGCATATCCCGCTGGAAGTACTGCACCGGGTGGCCTCGATGGCCAGCGGCGGCATGGACACCTTGCCGCACAACGGCGCGGTGATCACCCTGCTGGCGATCACCGGCCTAAGCCACCGGCAGGCCTATGGCGGCATCTTCGCCATCACCCTGATCAAAAGCGCCGCGGTGCTGTTCGTGATCGGCGTGTTCTACCTGACCGGCATTGTTTAAAGGAGCGATACCATGAATGTACAAGGCAAGACCGCGCTGGTGACCGGCTCGACCAGCGGCATCGGCCTCGGAATAGCGTCCGTGCTGGCCGCTGCCGGCGCGCGCGTGATCCTCAACGGCTTCGGCGAGGTGGAGCAGGCGCAAGCGCAGGTCGCCCGGCTGGGTGCCGCGCCGGGGTATCACGGCGCCGATCTCGGCGATGCGGCCCAGATAGCGGACATGATGCACTATGCCGAACGGGAGTTCGGCGGCGTGGATATTCTGGTGAACAACGCCGGCATTCAGCACGTGGCGCCGCTGGATCAGTTCCCGGTGGAGAAATGGAACGCCATCCTCGCCATCAACCTGTCGGCGGTGTTCCATACCTGCCGATTGGCGCTGCCGGGGATGCGCGAGCGCCACTGGGGGCGCATCATCAACGTGGCGTCGGTGCACGGGCTGGTGGCGTCGAAAGACAAGTCGGCCTATGTGGCGGCCAAGCACGGTGTGGTGGGGCTGACCAAGACGCTGGCGCTGGAGACCGCCCGCACGCCCGTCACCTGCAACGCCATCTGCCCCGGCTGGGTTCTGACGCCGCTGGTGCAGCAGCAGATCGACAAACGCATCGCCGCCGGTACCGATCCGCAGCGGGCGCGCGATGAGCTGTTGGCGGAGAAGCAGCCTTCGCAAGAGTTCGTCACGCCGGAGCAACTCGGTGAGCTGGCGCTGTTCCTGTGCAGCGATGCGGCGGCGCAGGTGCGTGGCGCCGCCTGGAACATGGACGGCGGCTGGCTGGCGCAGTAGTGAGATCTTCCCCGGAGCGCGCAATGCGCTCCGTCGTTATTTCCCGCCTTTAATTAATTCCCTCGCGTGACGGTTTACCTGCGGCAATAATATTTTTTTGTTATTTGCTATCATTATTCCCAGATAATCACGAAGGGTTATTTTGGGTGAAACGTGCGGATTGGTTTATTTCGTGCTGCGGTTATTACATTATTTTTCTTCGTGTTACAGGTGAACACGTTTTTGCTGAAATTAAATCCAACCTGAAATAATGGCAGGTTATGGCGTGAGTTTTTATATCTTGCGTGCGCTGTTCACATCGGTTAATTATTTCTGCGTGGCTTAAGACCACCGCGTTTATAACAATAATTTTTTCGGGCAGGGGTAATAATGAGAAAAAATACAACGCCAATATTCATTGGCGGCGTCTTGCTGTCGGCGATTTCCGCCGGCGCGCAGGCCGAGATCACCATTCTGGATAAAAACCCGCAGAGCAATGTGTTGCTGGCGCCGCTCAGTTTAAAGGTGGGCGGCAGCATTCGCCCCGAGTGGATCTTCAATAACGGCCCGGAGCCGGGCTATGACAAAAACGGCCACGACGGCGGCACGCGTTTTCGCTTCAGCGGCGATTATGCGCTGACGCAGGACACCTCGATCATCGGCTATTACGAGTGGGGCGTCGATCTGGCGCACGCGCTCAGCTGGGACGGGCACTATAACGAAGACGGCAAGCGCGACTATCAGCGCCAGCTGTACGCTGGCTTCAAAGACGATCGTTACGGCACCCTGACCTATGGCCATCAATACGGCATCTATTATTCGGTGGTCGGCATCAAAAGCGACGTCTGGGATAACGATGGCCATGCGGGCGGCACCGGCATCGGTATTTCCGGCGACTATGACGGCGGCAATAAACCGAAAAACAGCATCAAATACACCAATGATTTCGGGCCGGTCACGCTGTACGCCAACTATTTATTGCCGGAAGACGATCTGCACACCGCGGATAACCTGATTTATCGTCGCAAAGGCGGCGGCGGGCTGGGCTTCGATTACAAGGTGACGAAAGACTTCACCTTCAGCGCCGCCTACAGTTATACCGATGCGAAGATCAAAGATAATCTGTACAGCGAAAAAGATTATCACCAGCAGCTGTCCGGCACCGCGTTAACCTGGCAGCCGAACAACTGGTATATCGTCGGTACCGCCAGCTACTACAAAGATTATGTGCCGAGCACCCGCCAGCGCACGCTGTCGCACTTCTTCGCCGGTGACGGCTACGGGCTGGAAGGCTTCGTCGGTTACACCTTCAATATCGACAAGCCGTTTCTCAAATCCGTCCAGCCTTATGTGGCGGCGGACTCGCTGCGGCTGAAGGGAGACGAGGCGTATCACGCCAACCACGTCTATCTTGGCGCGGGCACCACCATCGGTTACGGTCTGTCGGTGTATGTGGAGCGCACGCTGGCCAACAGCAGCGACAACGAGCCGGATTCCACCTGGATAACGGTGTTCTACGACTTCTGATTTTCACCTGCTCCAAGCCGGCGCCTGCGCCGGCTTTTTTACATGGTGATCGCACCGCCCAGGGTCTCTCCAGAGGCGTTGCGCTCCGCCAGATAGCGCGCCGGCGGTTTGCCCACCGCCTTTCTGAACATGGTGACGAAGCCGCTGGCGCTCTCGTAGCCCAAATCCAGCGCCACCGTCTGTACGCTCTCGCCCTGCGTCAAGCGCTGCAGCGCCAGCATTACGTGCAGCTGGCGCCGCCAGTGGCCGAAGCTCATGCCCATCTGCTGTTGCAAGGTGCGGCTGAGGGAGCGTTCGCTCATGCCGATGCGCTGCGCCCACTGCCCGAGGGTGGATTTGTCCGCCGGGCTGCTCAGCATGCCTTCGGTCAACTGCCGGATGCGCGCGTCGTCGGACACCGGCAGATGCAGATTCTCGATCGGCGCGGCCGCCAACTGATCCAGCAATACCGCCGTCAGACGCCCCTCGGCGCCCTGTTCGTCGTAAAGCGGCTCGAAGGTGCTGGCCTGCAGCAGCAGCTCGCGCAGCAGCGGCGAGACCGACAGCGTGCAGCAGCTTTGCGGCAGGCCGGCGGCGGCATGTTGATCGACGAACAGGCAGTAGGCCTCGGTGGAGCCGGCGCCCTGGGCGTTGTGCAACACGTTGCCCGGCATCCACAGCGCGCACTGCGGCGGCACCAGCCACAGCCCGTTTTCCACTTCGCAGCGGATCATGCCGCGCACGGTGTAGATCAGTTGCGCCTTCCGGTGGCGGTGCGGCTCGACTTCCCAATCCTGCTCGAGAGTCGAACCTTGCAGGGCAAACAGCGGGCGCGGCACCTGATCGATATCCAGACAGTGGCGGGGGATCTGTACTTTCATGAGAATAGTTCTCAATTTGGCGGAATTGAAAAGTATTATGTCCTGATTGCGCAATGCGGTCTAGCGCCGGTGCCGATAAAGTAAGCGCCAGTTCTAAACCCTTTCGCGAGGAAACTGATTATGTCATTGGATACCGCCGACTTTCCGCTGGTGTGGATGCGCCGAAACGGACGCGATACCCAGGCCGAGCTGGCCGAATTCAGCGCGCTGCTGGCGCGCGCCGAGCCTTTTGTTCTGCTCACCGACCGCAGCGTCGGCGATGAAGAACAAGAACATGACCGCGATGCTCGCACCCAGGTGGCGCTGTGGAAACGTGATAACCGCGAGGCGCTGAAGCGGTGGGTGAAAGGCATGATCATGCTGGAGCCGGACGACGCCAAACGCGCGGCGGCGGAAGCATTCGCCGAATACGGCGCCAAATTCTGGGGCTATCCGGTACTGGTGGCCGCCGATGAAGCCGCAGGCCGGGTATTGGCGCAGACGTTATTGTTAAAATAAGGGGAATACCATGCACCAGCAACAGGTGATTGAACAGCTGCTGGCCTGGATCGAGCAGAGCCTGGATCAGCCGCTGACGCTGGACGACATCGCCGCCAAGTCCGGCTACTCCAAATGGCATTTGCAGCGGATGTTCAAGCAGCATACCGGCCATATTCTCGGCACCTACGCGCGCCGCAGAAGGCTGACCGCCGCCGCGCGTGAACTGCGCCTGACCGGCACCAGCGTGGCCTGCATCGCCGATACTTACCAGTTCGATTCGCAGCAGACCTTCACCCGTTGCTTCCGCAAGCAGTTCGGTCTGCCGCCGGCCAGCTATCGTCGCAGCCAGGATTGGTCGAGCTATGGGCTGCAGCCGCCGCTGCGCCTGACCGAAGCGCCATTGCCGCAGGCCGATATCGTGACGCTGCCCGCCATGCAGTTGGTGGGCCATACCCAGCGCCGCAGTTTTACGCTGGGGCAACTGGCGGCCTCCAAGTGTGAGCTGCGCCGCCACGCCTGGCGGCAGTTGCTGCAGCCGCAGGCGCTGCCGGAGGTGGTATACGGTCTCACCAGTCTGGAAGTTGACCGGCGCCGCCGGGGCAGCCCGCGCATGGCCTACACCGCCGCTCTGCCGGACGAAGGGGCGCCGGGAGAACGGGTGACTATCGAGCAGGGCGAGTATGCCCGTTTCACCTACCAGGGACAGGCGGAAGGGTTACAAAACTTTATTGTCCGGCTGTATGACACCGCCATGCCGCAGATGAACGCCATTCGCCGGCCAGGGCAGGATATCGAGCGTTTCTACCCGGCGCAGGAGGGCAGTTGCCCGCTCGGCGGCGCGGCGATCCGCTGTGAATATCTGATTCCGATACGGCGGGAGGAAGCGTTGGCCGCCGCCAGCTAGGCGGCGGTTCTCGCAAAAAATCGCCGGCGTGGCGCGTCAGGTTACAAAAAATTGCGATATTACATCGGTAATGGTTCACACTTTGATTGATGTGCACATATAATGCGCATCCGGTCAAATCCCCCCTGGTTTTTCAGGCCGCAGCGCCGTCAGCTGCCGGCTGAAATTCAACGGGGCAAAGTGGCCGTAGAAACCAATACCCATAATCGCCAGTGGCCTTGACCAACACGAAGATGAAAATGAGCATTCGCGCGTTATTAACCCTGTTTACGGCACTGGTTGCATTCAGCCAGGCTGCCTTCGCCGTCGTTTACCCGCTGCCGCCAAAAGACAGCCGTTTGGTGGGCGAAAATATCCAAATCACCGTACCGGAAGACAGCAAACTGCCGCTGGAAAGCTTCGCCGCCCAGTATCAGATGGGGCTGAGCAACATGCTGGAGGCCAACCCGGGCGTGGATCCGTTCCTGCCGAAGGCCGGCAGCACCCTGACTATCCCGCAGCAGCTGATCCTGCCGGACGCGCCGCGTGAAGGCATCATCATCAACAGCGCCGAAATGCGTCTGTACTATTACCCGAAAGGCTCCAACACCGTGGTGGTGCTGCCGATCGGCATCGGCCAGCTGGGTAAAGACACCCCGCTGAACTGGACCACCACCGTGCAGCGCAAGAAAGACGGCCCAACCTGGACGCCGACCGCCAAAATGCGCGCCGAATACGCGGCTGACGGCGAGATCCTGCCTGCGGTGTTCCCGGCCGGCCCGGATAACCCGATGGGGTTGTATGCGCTGTATGTCGGCCGTCTGTATGCCATTCACGGCACCAACGCCAACTTCGGCATCGGCCTGCGCGTGAGCCACGGCTGCGTGCGTCTGCGCGCCGACGACATCAAGTACCTGTTCCAGAACGTGCCAGTAGGCACCCGCGTGCAGTTCATCAACGAACCGATGAAGGCCACCGTCGAACCGGACGGCTCGCGCTACGTGGAAGTGCACAACCCGCTGTCGGCCAACGAAGAGCAGTTGCAATCCAAGGATCCGGTGCCGTTGACCATCTCCGCGCCGGTCGGCAAAGTGCTGATGGACGCCGGCGTCAACCAGAGCGAAGTGGACGCGGCGATCAAGGCCCGTTCCGGCATGCCGGTGAAAGTGAACTGATTGCCCAGAGCTTCAGTTAACGCGATAAAAAAGACGCCTGCGGGCGTCTTTTTTTATGCTTTCAGCTTCCGCTGTTGGCGCGGTGACTTTATTGCTTCCCTATCATCGTCTTTAAAACGAAAAGCGCCGACTCATGTTGGTCTTTATTGACTCGTTCGAGATACATATTATCAATCGCGTCGGCGATGGGGCGGCTGGCTTCGAACAGCGCCTGCCCAGCAGGCGTCAGGTAAATAAATCGGCGGCGCCTATCATGCTCGCCGGCTTCCCGTTTTAATAGACCTTTTCCTTCCATGCGGCCTAGCAATTCGGCCAGCGCGGCTTTACTGCTGATCGCCGCTTCCATTAATTCGATTTGTTCAATGCCCGGCGTTTCTGAAACGGTGGCCAGAATGGAATATTGTTGTTTGCTGAGTTCAGGAAGCGATTTTTGCCATTGAGCACTATGATCCTGAAGCAGTTCGCGAATGAGGTGGAAAAAAGTATTGGCCAGCGTTCTGTTCATACATTATTCCCTGAAAGGAAAAAAGCTAACAATAATATCAATATAACAAAATAAGCCGATAAGGGATACCTGCCCGGAAAGTTGTTCGTTTACGAACGGTTACATATTGCCCACTTGTTTTATCGCTATCTCGGGACTAGATTTGACAAATCGTTCGTATGCGAACTTTGTGAGGTATTGTATGAGATTAGTGATCGCGATGACGGGCGCGACCGGGGCGCCGCTGGGTACTGCGTTGCTTCAGGCGCTAAAAGACATGGAGGGCATAGAGACGCATTTGATCTTGAGTAAGTGGGCCAAAACGACCATTGAACTCGAAACAAATCTCACCGTGCATGACGTGATGGCGATGGCCGACGTGACGCACGGTTCTGCCGATCAGGCCGCCACGATCTCTTCAGGTTCTTTTCATACGGACGGCATGATCATTATTCCCTGCAGTATGAAAACGTTGGCGGGTATTCGAGCCGGTTATGCAGAAGGGCTTATTGGCAGAGCGGCGGATGTGATTATCAAAGAAGGGCGGAAGTTGGTGTTGGTTCCCAGAGAAACGCCGTTGAGCACTATTCACTTGGAAAATATGCTCGCGCTCTCGAAATTGGGGGTGTCATTGGTTCCCCCCATGCCCGCTTATTATAACCACCCCACTCATATTGATGACGTTACCGATCATATTGTCGCACGCGTGCTGGATCAATTTGGTCTTGATCATCGCCGGGCAAAGCGCTGGGCAGGACTAAAAGAAAATAGCAAAAAAACCACTGACACCGAGGAAGGTTAAATATGGCTTATGACGATCTGCGAAGTTATTTAGCGGCGCTGGATGAGGCCGGACAATTACTCGATATTACCGAGGAGGTTCAGGCGGAACCGGATATCGCCGCGGCAGCCAACGCCACAGGCAGAATGGGTGAGGGCGCCCCCGCCATTGCATTCAGGAACATTAAAGGCTTTGAACACGCGCATGTGGTCATGAACACCATCGGGTCATGGCAGAATCACGCCATAGCCCTGGGGCTCCCGCCGGCCACGCCGGTGAAGCAGCAAATCGATGAGTATATTCGCCGCTGGGATCATTTTCCCGTCTCTGCGGAACGTCGCGATAATCCGCCCTGGGCCGAGAACGAGGTCAACGGTGAGGAGATTAATCTGTTTGAGATCCTGCCGCTGTTTCGCTTAAACGACGGCGACGGTGGATTCTACCTGGATAAGGCCTGCGTGGTTTCCCGCGATCCTGAAGATCCGACCCACTTCGGCAAGCAAAACGTCGGCATTTATCGCATGGAGGTGAAGGGCAAGCGTAAGCTGGGCCTGCAGCCCGTGCCGATGCACGACATCGCGCTGCATCTGCATAAAGCAGAAGAGCGCGGCGAGGATCTGCCTATCGCCATTACGCTGGGCAATGACCCGATCATTACGCTGATGGGGGCGACGCCGCTCAAATACGATCAGTCGGAGTATGAAATGGCCGGCGCCCTGCGTGAAAGCCCGTACCCGATAGCGACGGCCCCCTTGACCGGCTTTGATGTGCCCTGGGGTTCCGAAGTCATCATTGAAGGGGTGATTGAAGGCCGCAAGCGCGAGATTGAAGGCCCGTTCGGCGAATTTACGGGGCACTATTCCGGCGGCCGCAACATGACGGTGGTGCGCATCGATAAGGTTTCTTACCGCTCGCGGCCGATTTTTGAATCCCTGTATCTGGGCATGCCCTGGACAGAAATCGACTACCTGATGGGGCCGGCCACCTGTGTGCCGCTGTATCAGCAGTTGAAAGCCGAGTTTCCGGAAGTGCAGGCGGTTAATGCGATGTATACCCACGGGTTGCTCGTCATCATTTCCACTAAAAAGCGTTACGGCGGTTTCGCGCGCGCGGTGGGGATGCGGGCGATGACCACGCCGCATGGGCTGGGCTATGTGAAAATGGTGATCATGGTCGATGAGGATGTCGATCCCTTCAACCTGCCGCAGGTTATGTGGGCGCTGTCCGCCAAGGTCAATCCGGCCGGCGATTTGGTACAATTGCCGAATATGTCGGTGCTGGAGTTGGATCCCGGCTCCAGCCCGGCGGGGATCACGGACAAACTCATCATTGACGCGACCACGCCGGTGGCTCCGGATACGCGCGGCCACTACAGCCAGCCGGTCAAGGATTTACCCGAAACTGCCCTGTGGGTGGATAAATTAACCGCCATGCTGGCTAACCGTCATTAAGGAGTTCCTATGATTTGTCCTCGTTGTGCCGATAAACAGATAGACGTCATGGCGCATTCACCGGTCAAGGGCGTGTGGACGGTATACCAGTGTCAACACTGCCTTTATACCTGGCGTAATACCGAACCTGCTCGCAGAACGGAACGGGAGCATTATCCGCCCGAGTTTCGCATGACTCAGCAGGATATCGATAATGCGCCGGAAGTGCCGACCATTCCTCCTCTTCTGAGGAAATGAAACCGCAGGCGGGGAAAAGCCCGCCTTTTCATGGAAATAACAATGATGAAAAATGAAGACGTCGTTCTGCTTGACGCCGCCTGGCAGCCCTGCGGGACGACGCCCAAAGATCAGGTCCACACGCGGCATACGCCGCTGCATCTGGCTTTTTCATGCTACCTGTTTACTGTCGAGGGTGCAGTGTTGGTCACCCGGCGCGCGTTGAGCAAAACCGCCTGGCCGGGGGTCTGGACCAATTCTTTTTGTGGGCATCCCCTGCCGCAAGAGGCGCTGGCGCAGGCCGTTATACGTCGCGCTCAGGTTGAATTGGGCACGGAAGTCGAGCAGATAACGCTGCTGAGCGACGCCTTCAGTTATCAGGCGACCGACGTGTCCGGCATCATGGAGAATGAGGTTTGCCCGGTATTTGCCGCGTATTGTAAAGGCGCTCTCTGTGCTAATCCGGATGAAGTGGCGGATTATGCGTGGGTCGATCTCAATAACTTAATGGCGGCTGTAAAATTAACGCCATTCGCTTTCAGCCCGTGGATGGTTTCTCAATTGAATACCGGTGCGATAACATCAGGTTTGAAAAAATACAGGGATGCCATAACCATAAAGAGCGCTGCGCGCGACATTAGGGACGGTGCTGTAATAAAATAAATAGTCACCGTAAGGGTGACTATTTATTCATTCATGTTTACAGGCTGCCGCCGACCGAGGTCGAGGTGGAGCCGATAGTCTCGCGGAAATGTTTCGCGTAGTCGGCCACTTCCTGCTGCGTATGCGTCAGGCCATAAAGACCCAGCCCCACACCGCCTGCAACGCCGCCGATGATGGTGCCGACCAATTGGCCGACCGCACCGGCAATAAAGCCGCCTGCGCCTGCGGATTTACCTGCAATCAGCGCGCCGGTCATGGCGCCGTCCAACAGCCCATCCCAGGCCGCGTTCAGATCGCCACCGCTAACGTACTGTTCTTCATATTGACTAAGTACTTTCATATACAATCCTTATAAATAAAAGGGTAACTTAGTGGGTTTAATTAAATTCTAAAATAATGCCGTAGCGCTATTTCACTTTAAAAATATAACGACTGCCATTTGATTGGCAATATTCCATTCAATGAAGGGTGTTATTTGGTTAAATATAGTCGCATTTATTTTTGGCGAGTGTTTTAAAGAGGGGGATTGGGAATTTTCTTGGGAAAAATAGCAGATATCGCTGGGAGGTGAGAGGCAAAGCCGCCACCGGTTGGCGCAGCTTGTCACTATTTTCACATTTATTGTCTCGTCATCCGCACGGCGTTAGGCCCACATTGCAATTATTCCATTAAAAACTATCGCTAATTAATGAGTTATATCTCCGCATTTATTGCCCGCCATTGAAAAAATTCTCGCAAAAAATCTCCGCTGTGAAAATAAGATCACACAAGCGTAACAAAAGGTAAACAAACCCCTCCTATATTGGCTGCTTCGCTTTTGGAGGGAGTGTCATGCGTAACTGGAACGAACCGAAAAAGAACAAAGCGCACATCGAACTGATCCCGATGATCGACGTGATGATGTTTTTATTGGTGTTTTTCGTCTTGATCAGCCTGAACGTCATTCCGGCGCTCGGGCTGAAAACGCAGTTGCCGTCTGCCGGCAGCGCGCAACAGCTGAAACCGCAGAAGAAAGCGATCATCACGCTGGGGGCCGACGAACAGCTGCAGCTGGATGGCCAGCCGATCGCGCTCGACGCGTTGGTCAACACGCTGAAGCAACAGCAGCAGGCCAACCAGACCACCACCATCATCGTCAACAGCGATAAAGGCGTGGCGGTCGAGCGGCTGGTGGCGGTCATGGACAACCTGCGCCAGGGCGGCTTCTTCTCCGTCTCCATCGCGACACGGAAGCTGTGACATGTATCTGCTCTATCGCTCACGTCATCTTTTCAGCTGGTTGCCGGCGCTGATTGTCGCCGGTTGCCTGCTGTTCGCCAGCCAACAGGCGGCGCTGAAGATCCAGCCGCGCTACGACGAAACCGCCATTGAACTGGCGCTGGTGGAACCTGAACCGGCGCCGGAACCCCAACCGGAAACGCCGCCGGAGCCTCAGCCCGAACCGCCGCCGCCCGAGCCGGAGCCGCTCCCCGAACCGGTGGTGTCGGCGCCGGAACCGATCGTGGAAGCCAAGCCGGTGCCGAAGCCACAGCCAAAGCCACAGCCAAAGCCCAAACCGGTGAAAGAGAAAGCCAAACCGGTAGAGAAACCTAAACCGACGCCGGCGCCCGCCGCACCGCGCGCGCTGGTCAGCAAACCGGCGGCGCAGCCCGCACCGGCCGCCCCCGCGGCACCGAAGGTGAACGCGCAGGCGATAGAAAACGGCTACCTGCTGGCCTTGCGCCGTGAGCTGGAACAGCGCAAGCGCTACCCGAGCGGGCGGCAGGCCTCGCTCGAGCGCCCGCAGGGCAACGTCGAGGTGTGGCTGGAGGTCGATCGCAGCGGGCGGGTGCTCTCTTCCGGCATCGCCAACAAGGCCGCCAGCATGCTGCTGAATCGCGCGGCGATGAGCAGCCTGCAAAGCATCAGTTCAGTGAAGCCGTTCCCGAGCGAGGCGTTCGCCGGGCAAACAACCAAAAGATTTACCGCGACGTTCAATTATCAGGCGCCTTAGCGCAAGGGTTAATCGTTTGATTTTTATGGGATGCACACAATGAAATCGTTTAATCGTTCTGGGATCTATCTGGCGGTGATGTCGGCGATGCTGCCGGGCGCCGCGCTGGCGGCCGACGCCACCGATGTCGGCACCATCAGCGTCAAGGGGCAGTCGCTCGGCGGCGGCATGATGGTGCAGGACGACAGCGCCAAGGCGCGCTCCACCGTCACCAAAGAGGCGATGGACAAAATGCCGTCGGCGGCCAACGCCATCGATAAACTGAAATACACGCCGGGCCTGAACGTCAACAGCAACGACGCCAGCGGCCTGAGCGGCGTGGACTACACCATGCGCGGCATGAACTCGGATCAGATCGGCCTGTCGATGGACGGCATCCCGATCAACGACTCCGGCAACTACGCGGTCTACCCGAACCTGCTGGGCGACGCGGAAAACCTGGAGGAGGTGTTCGTCACCCAGGGATCTTCCGAAGCGGACGGCCCGCACATCGGCTCCAGCGGCGGCAACATCGGCCTGGTGACGCGCCGCCCGGCGAAAGACTTCGGCGGTTTCGTCAAGCAGACGCTGGGCAGCAACAGCCTGAGCAAAACCTTCGCCCGCCTGGAGACCGGCGAGTACAACGGCTTCAGCAACTGGCTCTCCTATTCGCACACCGAGGCGAAGAAATGGCGCGGCGAGGGGCGGCTGTACTCCGACAAGTTCGAGATGAATTCGCTGTATGAAGACGGCAACGGCAACAGCAGCAATCTGGTGATGAAGTACAACCGCCAGAACAACACCAACTACAACACCCTGAGCAAGGCGCAGTTCCAAAACGACGGCCGTGACACCGATTATGTCACCTCGCCGGAGTACAACAGCAAAGGGCAGTTGAACAAGTATTACAAGATTGAACGCAACCCGTTCGAGAACTTTACGCTGTCGTTCACCCAGAAACTGCAGCTGCGCGACAACCTGTCGCTGACCCTGCAGCCGTATTACTACTGGGGCAACGGCGGCAGCTTCAACGGCCAGACGGCGTCGGTATTGTCCAGCACGTCGGACAGAGCCGGGCAGTATGACCTCAGCAACCTGCAGTCCAACACCTATTACCGCCCGTCGTGGACCCAAACCTGGCGGCCGGGCATCACCACCAAGCTGAAGTGGGACATTAACGATCAGCACAGCCTGGATATCGGCTACTGGTATGAACGCGCGCGCCAACTGCAGACTCAGCCGTTCATCAGCATCAAGGGCGACGGCAACCCGTCACAGATTTGGGGGAAACCCGGCGGTTCCGATCAGGTGAAGGACGCCAACGGCAACACCGTGCAGGGGCGCAACCAGTACACCATCACCCCGGCACAGAAAGTGTGGCTGCAGGACACCTGGTTTGCCACGCCGGACTGGACCTTCGTCGGCGGCCTGGCCTATCAGTATGTGGAGCGTAAAGGGGACAACCGCGGCAGCCTGTACAACGTGCCGGAGAAGCGCAAAGCCACCTATCACGAATTCCTGCCGAACTTTAGCGCCAGCTATAAGGTGAACCAGGAAAACCAGGTGTTCTACAACCTGACGCGCAACATGCGCACGCCGCCCAACTACGTGCTGTACAACGTCGGCGACTCGCTCAGCACCAAGCCGGAGCTGAGCTGGAACCACGAACTGGGCTGGCGTTTCCAGCAAGAGGACATGCTGCTGAGCGCCACGCTGTTCTACATGCGCTACAGCGATCGCCAAATCTCCACCACCAACGCGGCCGGCGACTACGAGATGATGAACATCGGCAACGTGGAGAACAAAGGGCTGGAGCTGGAGTGGAGCGGCCAACTGCCGCATAACTTCAACTACTACACCTCTTATACCTATACCCAATCGAAGCAGAAGAACGACATCGTCAGCAACGGCGGGCAGCCGCTGCCGACCTCCGGCAAAGAGGTGCCGAACGTGCCGAAAAACCTGCTGAACATGACGTTGGGTTATGACGACGGGCTGTATTACGGCAGCGTCAGCGGCAAGTACGTCAGCGCATTCTACGGCGACTTGACCAACGACGAGAAGATCGGCGGCCGCACGGTGTTCGATCTGGCGGCGGGGGTGCATCTGCCGGTGGACAAGAAAATCGTCAAAAGCGCCGCGCTGCGTTTTGGCATCAGCAACCTGTTTGACAAGGAATACCTGACCTCGGTGCGCACCACCACCTTCAACGCGGCGCCCTACGGCGGCGTGAAGGCCAGCACCCCGTATTACAACGTCGGCGAAGAACGCACCTTCAGCGTCTCGCTGGAAGCCACCTTTTAACTGAACGCCCCGCTGCCTGCCGGGCGGCGGGGAAGAGGAACCCTGTATGGACGCCAATCTGTTGCACGACATTATTTTCTACGTGATGTACGCCGCGCTGGCGATCGCGCTGGTGATCATCATCGAACGCACGCTGTACTTCGCCTATACCCAGCGCCAGGCGCGCCGGCTGGAGCAGGCGCTGACGCCGGAGGTGCGCCGCGCGGCCGATCTGCCGGACGCGCTGACCCAGCGCAACAGCCTGCCGATGGCGGTGATCGCGCCGGTGCTGGCGCAGAAACACCGCGCCGGCGATCGCGAGGCGATCGGCGATCTGATCGACGCCCAGTACTTGCTGAGCAAGCCACCGATGGCGCGCGGCCTGTGGCTGCTGGAAACCGTGGTCACCGCTGCGCCGTTGCTGGGGCTGCTGGGCACGGTGATGGGGATCATCGAAACCTTCAAGGCGCTGGCCGCTTCGGGCGTCTCCGAGCCGAGCCTGGTGTCGGCCGGGATGGGCACCGCGCTGTACGCTACTGGCCTCGGCATCGCCATCGCGCTGCTGTGCCTGGTGGCCAACAACTTCCTGCAGAGCCGCATGGAGCGGATCAACGAGCTGCTGAAGGTGCTGCTGATCCGCGCCGGTCAGCCGGCCAGCCGCCCGGAGAGCGGCAGCGGCGAACAATGGGTTGACAGCGGGGCGCCGCGCTATGCCTAATGGCCATCCAACACGGCGGCCGTTCGGCCGCCTTTATACGGCATTGTGGGGCGGTTGTTTGTTGATGTTGAGCCAGAGCGCTGCGGCGCGTTTTGCGATTCCCGGTTACGAGCTGGTGTATACCGCACCGGTAGAAACTGCGCTGCAGGCCGACGACCTGCGCAACACCGCCGAGGTGTGGCGCGAGATGTTCGACGCGGCGAAAACCCGCATCGATCTGGGGCAGTTTTACGTGGCGAATCAGGACGGCTCCTTGCTGGACGGCGTGCTGCAGCGCCTGAAGGCGGCCGGTGAGCGCGGGGTGAAAATCCGTTTCCTGATGGAGGAGAAAGGCATCCGCAACTCCACCGCCGAGACGCTGGAACAGCTGAAGGCGATCCCCAATCTGGAGCTGCGCATCATTCCTTACCAGAAGCTGAGCGGCGGCATCCTGCACGCCAAGTATCTGCTGGTGGACGGCGAACAGGCGTTTGTCGGCAGCCAGAACTTCGACTGGCGCGCGCTGGAGCATATTCACGAAACCGGGCTGCGCATCAGCGACGCCAAGGTGGTGGGGCAAATTCAGGCGATCTTCGAACAGGACTGGCAGGCGCAGGCGCTGCTGGCGCAGGATAAGCCGGTGCCGGCGCTGCCCGATTCGCCGCCGACCGCGCCCCCGCAGGACAACTATCTGGTGGCCAGCCCGCGCGCCTACAATCCGGCGGGCGTGCTCGATTCGCAGGCCGAGCTGCCGCGCCTGCTGGCCGACGCCAAACGGCGGGTGCGGGTGCAGGTGATGGACTACGCGCCGCTGTCGTTTGGCCCGGAGCGCAGCCGCCCCTTCTACGCGGTGATCGACAATGCGCTGCGCAGCGCGGCGGCGCGCGGCGTGCAGATCGAGTTGATGGTAGCCAACTGGAACACCAAAAAGCCGGATATCGCCTGGCTGAAGAGCCTGGCGCTGGTGCCGAACGTGCAGATCAAGGTGGTGACCATTCCGCCGGCCAGCAGCGGCTTCATCCCGTTTGCCCGCGTGATCCACAGCAAGCTGATGACCATCGATGATGAGATTGCCTGGGTGGGCACCAGCAACTGGACCGGCGGCTATCTGGACAACTCGCGCAATCTGGAACTGGTGCTGCACAGCGCGGCGATGAGCGGGCGGTTGGACCAGCTGTACCAACAGCTGTGGAACAGCGTCTATGCCGAACCCTTGAAACTGGATTACGATTACCCGACGCCCAAGCCGGGCGGCGGATCCTGATTATCAGGGCGTGGTTACCCCCGCGCCCCGCGTTGTTTACCGCCGCCAGCCGGCCTTCTCCAGCGCCGTCACCAGCTGCTCGGCGCTCAGCCCTTCCGCCCGATGGCCGTTGCCACTGACGCTATTGGCCGCCAGCAGCGCATTGACGATCGCCTCTTCCACCGCTTCCGCCGCCGCCGCGAACAGCGCCGAAATGTAGTCGTTGTTCACCATGCGCAGCGGCGTGGTGAAATCGCCTTTATTGGCGTAGTCGGCGGGCGGCAGGCCGTCGTTGCCGGTGGCGAAGGCGATAAAGATATCGCCGCTCGAATCCTCGGTGCCGCCGCCGGTGCGGGCGATGCCGATGCTGGCGCGCTGCGCCAGCCGCGCGCACTGGTGCGGCAGCAGCGGTGCGTCGGTCGCCAGCGCCACCACGATGGAGCCCATGCCGGGATGCGGCAACTGCGGCGTGAACGGCGAGGGGATATGCCCCAGGTGGCGGCCCACCGGGTAACCGCCGACCAGCAGCGACTCGCGTTTGCCGTGGTTGGCCTGCACGATGGCGCCCACCGTCCAGCCGCCTTGATCGGCGGGCAAGCGGCGCGATGCGGTGCCGCTGCCGCCCTTGAACTCATGACAGATCATGCCGCTGCCGCCGCCGACCGCGCCTTCCTGCGGCAAGCCGCCTCGGGCCGACTGCTGCGCCTGGCGCACGTGCTCGGCCTTGACGTGAAAGCCGTTGATGTCGTTGAGCAGGCCATCGAAGGTTTCCATCACCACCGGCATATTCCAGTACACCGCGTTGTCGCTCGCGGGCAGCGCTTCGCGTTCCAGCGCGATCAGCGCATCGCGCACTACCCCCACGCTGTGGGTGTTGGTGAAGGCGATCGGGCTGGTCAGCAGCCCCGCTTCACGCACCCATTCCAGGCCGGTGGCGTCGCCGTTGCCGTTCAGCACGTGCACGCCGGCAAAGCAGGGGGCGTGGCGGGCGGAGCCGGGGCGCGGTTCGATCACCGTCACGCCGGTGCGCACGCTGCGCCCGTCCGCCAAATCGGCATGAAGGCTGGCATGGCCGACGCGCACGCCGGGCACGTCGGTGATGGCGTTCAGCGGGCCGGGCGTGCCCTGGCCGATGGTGATGCCCAGATCCTGAGCGCGCTGCGTCATGGTTATTCTCCTTCTATTGAGGGGGCGGCGAGGGGCGCCGTCTGGCGGCCGCGCAGATGGTTCAGCGCCAGCCCGAAGCCGATGATGCCGGCAATGATAATAAAGTCTTTCAGGCTGCTGGCGATCAAAATCGTCCACAGCACGTACAGGCAGCACAGCAGCGCCGCCAGCACCGGCAGCGGCCACAGCGGCATCAGGTACGGGTGATGGAAGTGGCGGCGACGGCGGCTGATCAGCGCCGCCACCGCCATGATGATGTACACCAGCAGCAGCAGGATCACGGTGAACGAGGTCAGCGATTCGAGATCGGAGCAAAACGCCAGCAGCGCCGAGGGCACGCCGAACAGCAGGGTGGCGATCCAGGGGGTGCCGAAACGCGGGTGGATGATTTTCAGCGCGCGGTTGAACGCCGGCAGCCAGAAGCCGTCGCGCCCGCTGGCGAACATCATGCGGCTGAACTGCGCCACGATGGCGATAATGGCGTTGAACACCGACAGATAAATCGCGCCGCTCACCACCCGCGCCAGCGTCGGGCCGCCGAGCTGGGTGACCACATAGCCGACCGGGTCGGCCTGTTTGGCCATCTCCGCCAGCGACGGCGAGCCGATCAGCAGGGCGGTGAACGGCACCAGCTCCACCAGCACCACGATGACCAGCGTCAGCATGATCGCGACCGCCATCGGTTTGCCCTGTTCGCGCATGTCTTCCGCCATGTACACCGCTGCGCCGTAGCCGTTGTAGGAGAACAGAGCGACCCCGACCATGGCGACGATCAGCGGCAGCGAAACCGGCGCCAGGCTGCCTTGCGCGTCCAGCATCACCGGCGCGGTGAGGATCTCTGCGCTTTGATGCGGATGGCTGAAACCGAGCCAGGCGATCAGCGCTAGCACCGCCACTTCCACCACCAGAAAGGCGCCGGTCAGCAGGGCGTTGGCCTTGATGTTGAAAATGGCGCAGGCGCCGCCGATCAGCACGGTGATCATGCCGGCGGTGGAGGCGTCGAATGAGGTGCCCAGTGCGGTATTCAGATAGGGCACGGCGCCGGTGGCCAGCACCGCCGGCACGAACAGCGCGGCGCTGAGAATAAACAGATAGGTCTGCAACCCGCACAGGGTGCCGAACAGGCGTTTGATGATGCTGTATTCGCCGCCGGCGCTGGGGTGCGCGGCGCCGAGCTCGGCATAGCACAGCGCGATGGTGGCGGCGACGCAGGCGGCGATCAGAAATGACAGAAAGGCGCCGCTGCCGGCGCTGGCGATCGCCAGCGGCGCGATGACGAAGATCGAACTGGCCGGCGTCACGCCGGACGCGGTAATCATCACCACGTCGAGGACGCTGAGATTGCCTTTGAAAGTGTGTTCAGGGGCGGACTCTTGCATGGTTAACGACTCCATTAACGTGTGAGTGAGTAATTGTTTTGCTGCACAGGCTGTACGCAGAAATCAAATGGAGCGCGCGAAATGCCGGGGAGCGTTGCTCCCCGGAAGTTTATTGTTCTTATGTGTTACCCCTGCCCCGACGGGAAGCTGAAGCTGGCGCGCCGGGCGTCGCCGGAGGCCGGCCAGCGCTGGGTCACGGTTTTGCGTTTGGTGTAGAACCTGACAGCGTCCGGGCCGTAGGCGTGCAGATCGCCAAACAGCGAGCGCTTCCAGCCGCCGAACGAGTGGTAGGCCACAGGCACCGGCAGCGCCACGTTGATCCCCACCATGCCGACCTGAATGCGGCTGGAGAAGTAGCGCGCCGCTTCGCCGTCGCGGGTGAACAGGCAGGTGCCGTTGCCGTATTCGTGGGCGTCGATCAAGGCCATCGCCTCCTGCAGCGACGCCGCGCGCACCACGCCAAGCACCGGGCCGAAGATCTCTTCCTGATAGATGCGCATGCCGGGCGTCACGCGATCGAACAGCGTCGGGCCGAGGAAGTACCCCTGGCTGGGGCGGCCGTCGGCGCCGATCACGCGCAGTTCGCGGCCGTCCACCAGCAGCTCGGCGCCTTCGGCCACGCCCTGATCGATATAGCCTTTCACCTTCTGATAATGCTGCCGGGTCACCAGCGGCCCCATGTCGTTGCGGTTATCGCTGCCGGGGCCGACGCGCATGGCGGCCATCTGTTGCCTCAGCCCGGCGATCAGCGCGTCGGCGGTGCCGTCGCCCACCGCCACCACCAGCGGGATGGCCATGCAGCGCTGGCCGCAGGAGCCGAACGCCGCGCCCATCAGCGCGCCGACCGCGCCGGGGATATCGGCGTCCGGCAGCACCACTGCATGGTTCTTGGCGCCGCCCAGCGCCTGCACCCGTTTGTTCTGCGCGCAGCCGGTGTGATAGATGTGCTCCGCCACCGGCGTCGAACCGACGAAGCTGATTGCTTTGACGCGTCCGTCATGCAGCAGCGTCTCCACCGCTTCGCGATCGCCGTTGACCACGTTGAGCACCCCCGGCGGCAGCCCGGCTTCCGCCGCCAGCCGCGCGATATACAGCGCGGCGGAAGGGACGCGCTCGGAAGGCTTCAGCACGAAGGTGTTGCCGCAGGCGACCGCCATTGGCCACATCCACAGCGGCACCATCGCCGGGAAGTTGAACGGCGTGATGCCCGCCACCACTCCCAGCGGTTGAAACTCGCTCCAGCTGTCGATGCCCGGGCCCGCCTCTTTGCTGTGTTCGCCTTTCAGTAGTTCCGGCACATAGCCGGCGTATTCGATATTCTCGATGCCGCGCTGCAGTTCGCCCAGGGCGTCGCTGAGCACTTTGCCGTGCTCGGCGGTGATCAATTGGCAGACGGCGTCGGCATGCTGCTCCAGCAGATCCTTGAGCTTCATCATGATGCGCGCGCGTTTCAGCGGCGGGGTATCGCGCCAGGCGGGATAGGCCTGTTCGGCGGCGGCGATGGCGCGCTCCACCGTGGCGCGGTCGGCCAGCTGCACCTCCTGCGCCGATTGGCCGGTGGCCGGGTCGTAAACCGGCTGGCTGCGTTCGCCCCCGGCGGCGGGCTCGCCGTTGATCCAATGGGTAATGGTCATGATTCTCTCCTTATTCGGTGGCGTTGAGGGCATCGCCGACGGCGTTGATCAGCGCATCGATCTGCGCTTCGCTGCTGATGAACGGCGGCGCCAGTTGCAGGGTGTCGCCGCCGTAGCGCACGTAAAACCCGCTTTCCCAGCAGCGCATCGCCGCTTCAAAGGGCCGCCGCGCCGGTTCGCCGGGCCGCACCGCCAGCGTGATGCCGGCCGCCAGGCCGATATTGCGAATGTCGGTGACGTGTTTGGCCCCCTGCAGGCTGTGCACCGCGCGCTCGAAGTAGGGCGCCAGCGCCTGTACGCGCTCCACCATCTGTTCGCGCTGCAGGATGTCCAGCGTCGCCAGCGCGACCGCGCAGCTGACCGGATGGGCGGAGTAGGTGTAGCCGTGCGGGAATTCGAGCTGGTAGTCCGGCTCGCCGCCGTTCATGAAGGTGTGGTAAATCTCCGGCCGCACCACCACCGCGCCCATCGGCTGCGCGCCGTTGGTCACCTGTTTGGCGATGTTCATGATGTCCGGCGTGACGCCGAACGCCTCGGCGCCGGTCATCGCGCCGCAGCGGCCGAAGGCGGTGATCACTTCGTCGAAGATCAGCAGAATGTCATGCTGGGTGCAGATCTCGCGCAGGCGCTGCAGATAGCCGACCGGCGGCACGATCACCCCGGCGGAGCCGGAGAACGGTTCGACGATCACCGCGGCGATCGTCGAGGCGTCGCGCAGCGCGATGATGCGGCTGAGCTCATCCGCCAGCTCCACCCCCTGTTGCGGCATGCCGCGCGAAAAGGCGTTGCCGGCCAGCAGGGTGTGCGGCAGGTGATCCGCCTCGGCGCCGGCGCCGAACGCCTTGCGGTTGCCGGCGATGCCGCCGACCGAGATGCCGCCGAAGTTAACGCCGTGGTAGCCCTTTTCCCGGCCGATAAAGCAGGTTTTGCCCGCCTGGCCTTTGGCGCGCCAGTAAGCGCGCGCCATTTTCAGCGAGGTGTCCGCCGCTTCCGAGCCGGAGCCGGTGAAGAATACGTAATCCAGCCCCGCTGGCGTCAGCGCCTTGATCTGGTTGGCCAGCTCGAACGACAGCGGGTGGCCGAACTGAAACGCCGGCGAGTAATCCAGCGTCGCCAGCTGGCGCTGGGCGGCGTCGGTGATTTCCTGCCGGCCGTGCCCCAATCCGCAGCACCACAATCCGGACAGGCCATCGAAAATCTTTCTGCCGTCGTGGCTGGTGTAATACGCCCCTGCGGCCTGAGTAATGATGCGCGGCTGCGCTTTAAAATTGCGGTTGCCGGTAAAAGGCATCCAATGGGCTTCTAACCCTGCGGCATCGAGACGATTAAGCGAATAATTTTCAGCGGCCATGTTTTCCTCCGGGCAGGAAAATAAGTGCGATTAATTAAATAAAATGAGTTGTTAACGAATTGTTGTGCGAAATTGACTATGTACCGCTTGTTCTCTACTGTGAATAATCATATGTCGAAACTTACTTAAGGTTTTATGCAAGTAAAAAAGCGCGCGTTGCTGGGACAATTGTCGGATATGGATCTGCGTTTGCTGCGGGTATTCAAGGCCGTGGTCGACTGCGGCGGCATGAGCGCCGCCGAACTGGAGCTGAACATCAGCCTGTCGACCATCAGCAAGCACATCAAGGATCTGGAACAGCGGCTGGGCCTGACGCTGTGCCAGCGCGGGCGCGAGGGCTTTGCGGTCACCGATGAGGGGCTGTTGATCTACCAGGAAACGGTCAACCTGCTGGCGGCCACCGAGGCCTTCCGTCGCGGAGTGGACGAGGTGCACCAGCGCATGGGCGGGCAGCTGCACGTGGCGATATTCGACCATACGGTCAGCAATCCGCAGGCGCAGATCGGCCGGGCCATCGCGTTATTCAGCGAGCGCGCGCCGGAGGTTTCTTTGCAAATGTATGTGGAGCCGATTAATACCATTGAACGCGGCGTTATTGACGGGCAATTTCAGGTTGGGGTTATTCCCATGCACCGCAGCGCGGAAAGTTTATCTTATCATTCGTTATTCAGTGAGAGGATGTTCTTATATTGCGGCGCGCAGCATGAATTATTTTCCGGCCCCCATGAAACATTAAATTGGGATCTGCTGCACAATTATGCCTTCGCCGGATTAGGCTATCATTCGCCGAATATGGAACTGAGCCTGCAGCAACATTTGCATCGCAAGGCGACGGGGTTTGCGCAGGAGTCGATAGCGACGTTAATTCTGTCCGGCAAATACGTCGGCTTTCTGCCGGATCACTACGCGGCGTTTTTTGTGGCGCAGAACCTGATGCGGGCGATCAAACCGGCGCTGTTCCGCTACCACTGCGAATACTCCAGCGTGCTGCGCCGCTCGCCGGTGCCGCAGCGGGTGGTGAAGCTGTTCCATGAGTGCCTGCTGGCGGCCCACGGAACAGCGTGACGCTTACTGCTCTTTCTTCTTGCCGAAGATTCTGATCAGCGCGCCGACCAGGATGCCGACCGCGATGCCGGCGAAGATCCAGCCGATGATGCCCATTTCCTTACTCCTGCTAGTGCGTTGGTCTGATTATACCCGTCATACTTGAAACTGCATCTGTGTTGGCTGCGAGTGCGTACGCCAGTCACTTACTTGAGTAAGCTCCTGGCGAGCCGCCTCTTGCCGCCGGGATGCAGCTCCAACTATTTAGGGTAGATATCATCATTCGACGCGAAACGCCTCTTCGATCATCCGTTGCCGCTGCGCCGGCGCATAGTCGATCCAGGAATTCTTGCTGTTGGATTTCTCCAGCGCCACCGCCAATTCCTGGCCGGAAATCGGCAAATCGTCCTGCCAGAACGGCGCGATGGCGTGGCGGGTGATGAAATCGGTCAGGTAGCTCTCCGGGCTGCCCTGCCAGTGCGGGTACAGGCGCGCGGCCAGCTCGGCCATCAGCGCGCGCTGCTGCGGCTGTTCGCTGCTTTCCAGCAGGGTGAGGAACGGCAGCAGCAGGCGGCCGCAGACCTGGCCGTGATGGTAGTCGCGCAGCGCGCCGATCTCGCCGGCGATGCCGTGAATGACCCCCAGCCCGGCGGCGCTCAGCGTCAGCCCCCCGAGGTAGGAAGCCTGCATAATCGCTTCGCGCGCCGCGTCGCTGCGGTTGAGCGCCGGCCAGGCGGCGAGGAAGTGGCGGATGCCGCTCAGCGACATATCGCGCGTCATGGCGCCGGCGGTTTTCGACAGATAGGCCTCGAACAGGTGGGTGAAGGCGTCGATGGCGCAGTAGGCCAGCACCTTGTCCGGCGCGCCGGCCAGCAGCTGCGGATCGAGAATGGCGGTGTGCGGCACGAAGTTATTATGGCGCAGCGAGGCTTTCACTTTGCTGACCTGGGTATCGGTGATCACCGCGTTCTGCGTCACCTCGCTGCCGGTGCCGGCGGTGGTGGGAATGGCGATCAGCGGCAGGGTGGCGCCGCTGATTTTGCTGTCGCCCACTTTTTCCATATAGCGCAGCGTTGGCAGCGGGTGCTCCACCAGCGCGGAGAACGCCTTGGCGGCGTCCAGCACGCTGCCGCCGCCGATGGCCACCACGCGCCGCGCCTGGCCGCGCCAGCGCGCCACCCAGGCGTCTATTTCCTGCGGCGACGCCTCGTGGCTGACGATCTCAGTGCCGATGAGCAGCGGCGTCAGCGCTTCGCGCAGGCCGGCGTACACCGGGCCGTTGAGAAAAGAGCGGCAGCTGAACAGCAGCGTCGGCTGCGGATCGGCCAGCAGCAGCGGCGGCAGCTGCTGGATGCTGCCGTGGCCGAACCAGGTCTGGCGGTTGGCGATGATATGGCTGACGGACATGAGGTCTCCTTGACGGCGTTGCGGGGCGCGATGCCACAGCATAAGCCAGCGGGCGCGGAGCGGCCACCGCTTTCCCCGCTGCGGCAACCTGTGAGTTGTTTAACATGTAAACGATCTCGTTCTTGCATTTCGGCGCGCCGGATGCTTTTTTTAACAGTACCGGCCGTCGTGCGGCCAACCCCATCCGAAATCGGTAGATTGTTAATGTATTAATAATGGCGAGGCGGGTATGGATATTCAGGTTGAACGCTTGTCTGCGGTGATCGATGCGGTGGCCAGCCCGCGCTTTTATCCCAGCCTGTTGAATTGGCTGGAAGGGTTTTTCGCCTTCGACAACGCCATCGTCTATGCCTTCGAACGCGGCCGGCCGCCGCGCTGCCTGATCAAAACCGAGCGGGAAAACAGCGATGCGGTCAACCAGATCTACCAACAGGGCGCCTACCTGCAGGATCCGTTTTACCGCGCGCTGAACGACGGCGGCGAAGGCGAGGTGCTGACGCTGCGCCAGCTGGCGCCCTGCGGGTTTTATCACAGCGACTATTACCGTAACTTTTATCGCAAGACCGGCTGGCACGACGAGGCCGGCGTGCTGCTGCAATTGACGCCGGAGCGCGGGCTGGGGGTATTTTTCGGCTCGGCGCGCCGCACGGTGGCGGTGCGTTACCCGCAGCGGGCGGATCTGCGCAGCGCGCTGACGCTGGTAAAAAGCGTGGCGCGGCTGCACGGCGAAGTGGTGGCGGCACCGGCCGAGGCCGACACGGAGAACCACGACGGCGCGCAGGCGCGCTATCTGTTGACGCCGCGCGAGCGCGAGATCGTCGATCTGATCCTCGCCGGCTGCGGTTCGCAGCAGATCGCCGACCGGCTGTTCATCAGCCTCGGCACGGTAAAAAATCACCGCAAGAACATCTACGGCAAGCTGAACATCGGCTCGCAGGCCGAACTGTTCAGTCTGCTGCTGACCGCCCCGCAGCGGCGCAGCGCGTGAATGTTAATTTTTTGTAGCGAATGTCCCTAAGGGGACATAGCGGACAATCCCACGGCTCCCGATAATCCGATGTCATGGCATAGGCAATCGGGAGTGCGGCAGTGAACAACGAAATCGAGTCCTTAACCTACTACGCGGCGACCAAAAAATACGATCTGCGCTTCCCGACGCTGGAAGAGGATCTGGACGTCGACGTGGTGATCATCGGCGGCGGCTTCTCCGGCATCAACACCGCGCTGGAGCTGGCGGAGAAGGGCATCACCAACATCGCCATCCTCGAAGGCCGCTATCTGGGCTACGGCGGCACCGGACGCAACGGCGGCCAGGTGATGGCCGGCATCGGCCACGATCTGGAGAAGATCAAACGCCACGTCGGCCCGGCCGGGCTGGAAACCATCTTCAAGATCAGCAACCTCGGCGCCGGCATTATCCGCGAGCGCATCAAGAAATATGACATCGACGCCGACTTCTGCTTCGGCTACGGCTATCTCGGCAGCAACGCGCGTCAGGAGAAGACCCTGCGCGGCTGGCTGAAGGAGTTCAGGGCGGTGGCGCCGGAAGAGGAGATCGAGCTTTACACCGGGGCGGAGGTGAAGCAGGTGGTGGGCTCCGACGCCTACACCTGCGCGCTGAAACACATGGGCGGCGGCCACGTGCATTCGCTCAACCTGTTGCTGGGCGAGGCCAAGGCGCTGAGCGGCTACGGGGTGAAAATCTTCGAGAACAGCAGCGTGCTCAACGTGGAGTACGGGCCGCGCATCACGGTGCGCACCGCCATGGGCTCGGTGCGCGCCAACAAGATGCTGTGGGCCTGCAACGGCTTTCTCAACGGCATGGAACCGCAGATCTACCGCAAGACCATCAACACCTACGCCTTCCAGCTGGCCACCGAGCCGCTGTCTGACGATCTGATCCGTCAGATCAGCCCGATCCGCGGCGCCTACAGCGACATCCGCCCGGTGATCGACTATTACCGGGTGACCAATGAGAACCGGCTGCTGTTCGGCAGCGCCACCCGCCTGATCGAATATTTCCCGTCGGATCTCAAGGCCTGGAACCGCAACCTGATGCTGAAGGTGTTCCCGTACCTGAAAGACGTGAAGATCGATCTGGCCTGGGGCGGCCCGCTGTGCTGCAGCGCCAACCTGTTCCCGCAGATCGGCACGCTGCCGGATCGCGACAACGTGTTTTACGTGCAGGGCTACTCCGGCTTCGGCGTGACGCCGAGCCACATCGTGTGCAAGGTGCTGGCGGAGGGCATGAGCGAAGGATCCGATCGCTACGATCTGATGAGCTCGATCCCGCACGTCAACATCTTCGGCAAAGACAAGCTGCGGCGAGTGATGACCACCGCCGGTAAGGTTTGGCACCAGACATCCGGCTACTGGAAAGGCCGCCGTTAACCCTCAGAGGAGAATGACATGAAACCGTTACTGCTTAAACAACCGCTGCCGGAACTGCTGGAGATCGGCAGCGTCAGCAACCTGGGCGCCACGGTGATCGCCGGCACGCCAAACGTCGGCGTGGCCAGCATCTTCGGCGAACCGACCGACAACCTGAACTGCGGCGTGTTCAGCTGCACCTGCGGCAGCTTCGTGATGGAGTACCCGTTCGCCGAGCACGCCACGGTGTGGGAAGGTAGCGCCACCCTGACCAACGAACGCACCGGCGAATCGGTGCAGTATCAGGCCGGCGATTCCTGGTTCGTCGAGAAGGGCACCCCGGTGCGCTGGGACATCACCTCGGATCGCTTCGTCAAACACTACCTCGCCATCGTCGAGGGCTGACGCCGTCATGCCCCCCTCAGCAGGCTGAATGCCGAGGGGGAGCACCTTAACCTAACGCCCGCGCAATAAAGTCGGTTACCCGCTTGAGGATCTGATCCTTATTGGTTTCGTTAAAGCTCTCGTGCCGCCCGCCCGTGTTGATCATCCGTTCGAAATCGTCGCCCTGCAGACGATCGAGCGCGGTTTGCGTTTCGCTCATCAGTACCAGCCGGTCGTCGTCGCCGTGGATCCACAGCGTAGGCAGCGCGCCGAACCCCGGCCCGGCGTTGATGGCGGCGAGGATCCGCTGCATGGCGCGCAGGGTGGGGCGCTTGAACGGCCCGTGCCACACCAGCGGATCCTCCTGATAGGCCGCGCCAACCGCCGGATCGCGCGCCAGGGTGGCGGTATCCAGCGGCGCGTCGGGGATCGTCGGCAGCTCGGCCAGATCGGAAATCGCCGTTCTGTCGCCGAGCAGCGGGCCGGACAGCACCAATGCGCGCACCTCCTCGCCATAACGCTGCACGTAGCGGGTGGCGATCATGCCGCCCATCGAATGGCCGATCACCACCAGCGGCAGCGTCGGATACTGTTGGCGAAGATGCTCGACCACGCGCTGAACGTCGTCGACGATGGCGTCATAATCCTCGATCAGCACGCGCTCGCCCTGCGACAGGCCGTGGCCCAGATGATCGGGGCCGAATACCCGCGCCCCCTGTGCCTGTAGCGTGCGCGCCACGTATTGATAGCGGCCGAGATGCTCGCCGTAGCCGTGTACCAGCAGCGCCAGATAGCGCGGCTTGTCGTTTCCCCAGTCGTGCACGGCGATGTCGCCGTGACGGCCTTTGATAAAGCTGACGGTTTGTTCGGACATATTATTGTTCTCATGGTGGTAGGGTTGCCCTTCAGCGTAGCGGCTGGCGGCGAGCTTGTCAGGGGCGCCGGATGCGGCGCCCGCAGAGAGGGGATTACAGGCCGAACTGGCGCGCCAGTTCGTCGAGCGCTTCGCGCTGGAAGCGGTTGAACGCGTCGCGCGGCTGCTGTTGCTGGATGAACTCTAGCAGCGGATCCTGCACTTCCGTGCGCACGCCGCTCAGCTGCTCCATCACCGCCAGCCCGCAGAACGGCACGTAGGATTCGGCGTAGCCGCCTTCATGCACCATCACCAGCTTGCCGCCGCACAGCCGGTCGGCGGCGTCTTGCACCAGCGCGGTCATGGCGCGGAAGCTGTCGCTGTGCAGCTGCATGCGCGCCAGCGGATCGAGCGCGTTGGCGTCGTAACCGCAGGCGACGATGATCAGCTCCGGCTCGAATTTTTCCAGCGCCGGGATAATGATGCGCCGCATGGCGTGCAGGTAGCCGTCGTCGCCGGCGCCGGCCAGCATCGGCACGTTGACATTGCAGCCTGCCCCGGCGCCTTCGCCGCGATCCTGTTCGCCGGAATAGCCCGCCGGGAAGCAACCGTCCTGATGCAGCGACAGCGTCAGCACGTCGCCGCGCTGCCAATAGATATGCTGGGTGCCGTTGCCGTGGTGCACGTCCCAGTCGAGCACCGCCACCTTGCCCAGACCGTAGCGGGCCTTGGCGCGCTCGATGGCGATGGGAATATTGGCCAGGAAACAGAAGCCCATCGATTGATCCGGCAGGCAGTGGTGGCCCGGCGGGCGTGACAGCGCATAGGCGTTATCCAGCTCGCCCTGCAGCACCGCCTCCACCGCCGCGCAGGCCAGTCCGGCGGAGAGTTTGGCGATTTCATAGCTGCCCGGCCCCAGCGGCGCCTCCTCCCCCAGCAGGCCGCCGCCGCTGTCGCTCACCTGTTTGAAGCGCTGCAGGTAGTGGGCGGGATGGATGCGCAGCAGGTCTTCTTCCGTCGCCGGTTCGGCGCTCAGCAGGGTGAGTTGGCGCGACAGGCCGGACACGTCCATCAGATTCTTCATGCGCCGCTTGGTTTCCGGCGATTCGGCGTGGCCGGCGCCCGAAGGCGGTTGCACCCAGCCGCCGACCGGCAGGGTGGTGGCGTGCAGGCCGGTGCTGTGCCAGAAACAGCGTTCATCAAACAAGAAACCGGTTGTTCTTTTCACCTTTCTCCTCCTGTTATACGGCGCGGTGCGCGCGGTGAAGCCAGCGAAATCAACAGCAGCGACAGCAGCGCGCAGCCCAGCGCGCCGAACAGCAAGGCGTTGAAACCGCCGGAATATTCGATTAAAGAGCCGGCCAGCGTCGGGCCGATGGCCATACCGCCGCCGATCACCAAGTTGATGCCGTTCATCAGCTTGCCGTCGTTATCCAGCCCGGCGACCCGCGCCAGAATGAATGGCAGCACGAAGGTCCAGGTGAATTTGAACAGCAGGGCCGCCAGGGCGAAGCGCAGCAGCAGGGGTTGGCCTGTCAGCAGCGCCACGCTGGCCAGCAGCAGGGCGTACCCCAGTACGATCAGGCGCCCGCCGCTGAAGCGCGCGCCGATCAGCGCCGCGGCGCCGGCGCCGACGATGCCGAGCAAGGTGGCGACGGCCAGCACCTGGCCGCTGTGGGCCGGCGACAGCCCGGCGCCGGCGGCGATGCCGCCGATAAAGGTCCAGACCGCGCTCAGGCTGATGTAAAAGGTCAGCACCGCCAGCACGGCGCACAGCTTGCGCGCCAGCGAGGCGGCGGGGCCGCTGCGGGCGGCGCGGGCGGCGGTAAAACCGTTGGGGAACGCCGGGATGAGCGGCAGGCAGCACAGCATGATGGCCGCCAAAATCAGGTAGACCGCCATCAGACCGAAGTGCGCGAACAGCGGCGGCAGCACCAGCAGCCCGACCGCGCCCAGCACCAGCTGGCCGAGCACCCAGAAGGCATACACCCGGCTGGGGTTGGCGGTGCCGGCGGCGCAGGTGATGCACAGGATCATCAGGGTGCCGCCCGCCAGCGAGGCGATAAAGCGCAGCGGCAGCAGCAGGGTGAAATCCTGCACCAGCGCCGAAGCCAGGTTGCCGGCGATAAACACCAGCGCCGACAGCGTAGCGACCCGCCGCCAGTTGATGCGCCCGATCCACCACCACGCCGGCAGCGTGGCCAGGCTCATGGCGCCGAGTTCGGTGGAGAACAGGTGGCCGATCTGCGCCGGGCCGAGTTGCCACTGAGTCGCGAGCTGGGCGGCCACGGCGGGGGCGGTCATCAGAATGCCCGGCGCAATGGCGGCGAAGACGATAATGGCGGTCAGCAGCCGCGGTGGGCAGGGGAGCGCCGCGCCGACGGCGGGCGCGGAAACCGAATCACTGGACATAAACCTTTTCCCCAAGCGTTGAGTGACGATGAAATATCCCGCCCGGCCCGATTGCGGGCAGGGGGAAGCCGCGCCATAAATGGCGAATACGTTCTGGCGTTATTTTCCGGCCGCCGGCAGCGGCGGCCGTTATCGGGCGTTAACCGTGAGCGAGAAAACCGCCGGCGACCAGTTCGGTGCGGTTCACCACGTCGGTTTTGGCGAAAATATTGCGCATATGGGTTTTCACCGTAGACAGCGAAATGCCCAGCTTCAGGGCGATGCGCTTATTGCTGGCGCCTTCGCGCACCATGTTGACGATCTCTTGCTCTTTGGCGGTCAGCAGCTGCGCCTCGCTGTCGGGCAGCAGATCGCGCGTCGCCAGCTCGATCAGCGGCAGTACCGCGCGCAGGCGGCCGCGCTCCACTTCGGTAAACGGCGTATCGCGGATCAACGATACCCCGGCAACGATGCGCTTACGCTGGCGAATAAAAATCTCCGTCATGTCGCGCATGTCGTTCGGCAGCATAAAGTCGTGGTAATAGCGGCGGTTGCCGGCGATCGCCGCCGGGCTCATGCCGACCATGGTGATGTCTTGCCGGTGGAAGTTGGCCGGCTGCAGCGGGTCAATTTGCTGGAAGTGGTTCAGGTACTGCTGATGCGTTTTATCGGGCATGCCGTGCAGGATGTAGTGATCCGGCCGCAGGTCGCGATCGACCAGATAAAACACCCCGGCAGACACCGGGATTAGGTGCGTAATGGTCGCCAAACAGCTGTTGATAAAGGCATCGGATGCGGTGCTGTGCATGATTCGTGTTCCTCCCTTTATCGTTCAATCTGGAGAAGGTTGGCGGTCAATATATGAACGATACAAGCATAGTTGTAGCAATTTGGCAACACAATAAAAACATATTAACAACGTGAGGCCGATTGCAATAAAACACATAAATAACAAGATGACACTGCGTTAATTAGGGCTTTTTCATTCGGATTTATCGCGATTTTCATTAATAGGTTAATGAAATAATTCACCGCTTTTCCCGCTGAATTTACAGCGCTTTTCAATGCTTGCTCGGGTGAAGCTTTCGCCGCCCTGCGCGTGCTACAGCCGCCGCTGCCGGCCGCCGTCCCTCGTTCTTAAGAACGATAGCCAGGCTTTTCCGCCGCTTCCTACACTGCGAATTGAAGATAGCGCCAGGCGGCGCCAAACGTATAAGACGAAAAAATGATGACCTTTCTCGGGCTGAAGCGTCGGGTTGTTCAGTCCGCATGACCATACAGGGGACGGACGATGCAGAAAAAAACGTTGGCGGTGGCGTTGAGCGGCGCCTTATCGGGCCTGGCTCAGGGGGCGGACGCCGATCGCCCCAATGTGCTGATCATTCTGGTGGACGACATGGGCTACTCCGACATCAGCCCGTTCGGCGGCGAGATACCGACGCCCAACCTGCAGGCGCTGGCCGAACGGGGCGTGCGCATGAGCCAGTACTACACCTCGCCGATGTCGGCGCCGGCGCGGTCGATGTTGATGACCGGCAACACCAACCAGCAGGCCGGCATGGGCGGCATGTGGTGGTATGAGAGCACCGCCGCGCAGCCGGGGTATGAAATGCGCCTGACCGACCGCGTGATCACGCTGCCGGAGCGTTTTCGCGACGCGGGTTACGCCACCATGATGGCGGGCAAATGGCACCTGGGCTATGTTGATGGCGCCAAACCGACCGATCGCGGCTTCGAGCGCGCCTTCGCCTTTATGGGCGGCGGCACCAGCCATTTCGACGACGCGAAACCGCTGGGCACCGTGGAGGCGTTCCATACCTTCTACACCCTGAATGGCAAGCGCGTGTCGCTGCCCAAAGATTTTTATTCCAGCAAGGCCTATGCCGACCAGCTGGAACAGTGGATCCGTGATACTCCGCAGAATAAACCCGTCTTCGCCTATCTGGCGTTTACCGCGCCGCACGATCCGCTGCAGGCGCCGGATGACTGGATCGCCAAATTCGACGGCAAATACGACGCCGGCTATCAGCAGGCCTATCAGCAGCGCATTCAGCGCCTGAAAGCGCTGGGATTGATTTCCGATCGCACGCCGATGCCGACGCTGGCGCTGGATAAGGCTTGGAACGCGCTGACGCCGGAACAGCAAAAATATGAAGCCAAGACCATGCAGGTGTACGCGGCGATGATCGCTTACATGGACGATCAGGTCGGCGCGGTGTTGAACACCCTGAAGCAGACCGGCCGCGACCAAAATACGGTGATCGTGTTCGCCACCGACAACGGCGCCAACCCGGCCAGCGGCTTCTACTACGGCTCGAAGCCGGAGTATTGGCGGCAGTTCGACAACAGCTACGCCAACCTCGGCCGCAAGGGATCGTTCATCTCCTACGGGCCGCACTGGGCCAACGTCAGCAACGCGCCATACGCCAACTACCACAAAACCACCAGCGCGCAGGGCGGTATCAACACCGATTTCATCATCTCCGCGCCGGGGTTGAAGGGCCGCGGCGGTATCGATCGCACGCCGATGGCGGTGTATGACATCGCGCCGACGCTGTATGACTATGCCGGCATCGACGCCAGCAAACCGCTGAAGGCCAAACCGACGCTGCCGATGGTCGGCGTCAGCTTCAAGCGCTATTTCAGCGGCGAGGCCGACGGTGTGCCGCGCGCGACCTACGGCGTGGAGCTGCATAACCAGGCCGCCTATGTAGACGGCATCTGGAAGCTGCGGCGGTTGGTGAAGGCCGGGCCGACGGCGCAGATGGCGCCGTGGGGGCTGTTCAACCTGCATGACGATCCGCTGGAAACGCGCGATCTGGCCGCCGCCGACCCGGAACGGGTCAAACGGCTGAGCGAGGCGTATCGCCGCTTTGCGCAGCAGAGCATGGTTATTGAAGCCAAAGGTGCAGCGATCGACTATCTCGGCGTCGACGCCAGCACCGGCGACTACATCGGCCTGGATCCGCAGACCCACAAACCGTTGCCGCAGGCGGCGCCATGAACCTGGCCCAGCTGCGCGCGCAGCAGATCCCGGTAGAGAGCGAACCGCGCGCGGCGGCGCCTTTTCATTTGCTGGTGAAGCCGATCGGCGCCGGTTGCAACCTGGGGTGCCGCTACTGCTACTATCCGCAGCGCCAGCAAGAGCGGACGCGCAAGATGGACGACGACCTGCTGGCGGAGTTTATCCGCGGCTACATCGCCGCCCAGCCGCGCTATAGCCGCGAGATCAACTTCGTCTGGCAGGGTGGAGAGCCGCTGTTGGCGGGGATCGGTTTTTACAAGCGGGCGCTGGCGTTGCAGCGCCGCTTTGCGCCGCCGGGCGTGCGGATCAGCAACAGCCTGCAGACCAACGGCACCCTGCTGAACGACGCCTGGTGCCGGCTGTTCCGGCAGCATCAATTCATCATCGGCGTCAGCCTGGACGGCGATCGCGAGGTGCAGGACGCCCATCGGCCGGACAAGCGCGGCGGCGCCAGCTATGACGCCGCGCTGCGCGGCATCGCGCTGCTGCAGCGCCATCAGATCGACTTCAACCTGCTGATGGTGGTGCACGACGGCGTCGCGGATCGCGCCGAGGCGATCTACGATCATGCGGTGGCGATCGGGGCGCGCTATCTGCAGTTTCAGCCGCTGATGCTGGGAGGGGATGCGCCCGCCGCCGGCTATGGGCTGAGCGCCGCCAACTGGGGGCGTTTCATGCTGGCGGTGTACCGCCGCTGGCGCAGTCGCGGGCACGTCGGTCAGGTGTTTGTGATGAACATCGAACAGGTCTACGCGCAGTATTTCACCCACGTCAGCCCCAGCTGCGTGCACGCCGAACGCTGCGGCGGCAATCTGGTGATGGAGCCGGACGGTCGCCTCTACGCCTGCGATCACCTGATCAATGCGCAGCACCTGCTCGGCCATGCCGATCGCCACACGCCGCTCGCCACCCTGGCGGCAAGGGCGGCGGAGATGCCGTTCGGCAAGAACAAAAGCCTGCGCCGCGAGTGCCAACGCTGCAGCGTGAAAAGCGTCTGTCAGGGCGGCTGCCCGGCGCATGTGGGCGAAGATCGCTACAACCGGTTGTGCGCCGGCTATTACGCCTTCTTTTCCGCGCTGTTGGCGCCGCTGCTCGTCTACCCGCGCAGCCCGCAGGGAGCGATGCAGTGGCGCGCCGCCGTGAGCGCCGCCGCAGGTTGAAAGCGTCTCGTCCTTAAGGACGATAGTCAGCATTTTCCTTTCCTCTCTATAGTGAGATGACCGCCGCTGGCGGTGAAAAACCTGCAAGCACCTGCATGCATCAGGCCAAAACTATAAGAGGAAATAACCATGAACCTGTCGTCGCGGTTGCACGCCCACCTGGCTCGAGGCAAGGTCGGCTTTCCCACCACCCTGGCCAGTTCGGTCGGGGTGATCATGGCCAGCCCGGTGATCCTGACGGTCACCAGCGGCTTCGGCATCGGCGGCGACACCTTCGCGCTGGCGATGCTGATCGCCTTCATCATGATGCAGGCGCAGCTCACCACTTTCTCCGAAGCGGCGGCGCTGCTGCCGACCTCCGGTTCGGTTTACGACTACATCTCCTGCGGCATGGGGCGCTTTTTCGCCATCACCGGCGCGCTGTCGGCCTACCTGATCGTGCACATCTTCGCCGGCACCGCCGAGACCATTCTCTCCGGCATCATGGCGCTGGTGAACTTCGAGCATCTCAACACCCTGATGGAAAGCCATAACGCCTCCTGGATGGTCGGCGTCGGGCTGGTCGTCGTGTTCGGCCTGCTCAACGCGTTCGGCATCGAGGCCTTCGGCAAGGCGGAGATCGTGCTGACCTTCGCCATGTGGAGCACGCTGGTGATTTTCGGCATCGTCGGGCTGCTGTCGCCGCATGCGGTGCCGCTCGAGGGCTGGTTCGGCAGCACGCTCGATCTGAACGATCCCTTCGCGGTATTCAGCCTGATCGGTATGGCGATGTTCATGTTCGTCGGCTGTGAGCTGGTGACGCCGATGGCGCCGGAGATCAAACGCTGCGATCGGGTGATCCCGCGGGCGATGGCGCTCGGGCTGTGCGGCGTGGCGGTGTGCATGGCGCTGTACGGCGCGGCGCTCAGCCACCAGGTGGAAAACGTGGTGATCGACGCCGCCAGCGGCACGCGTCTGCTGGAAACGCCGATGGCCATCCCGGCGTTCGCCGGCCAGGTGATGGGCCAGTTCGGCAAATACTGGCTGGGCGTCGGCCTGCTGCTGGCGGGCGCGGCGACCATCAATACGCTGATGGCGGCGGTGCCGCGCATTCTGTACGGCATGGCGCTGGATGGCGCGCTGCCGCGCATGTTCGCCTATCTGCATCCGCGCTTTAAGACGCCGGTGGTCGGCATTCTGGTGGCGGTCTTGATCCCCTGCGTACATGCCTTCGCCATTCAGGGCAACCTCGATAGGATCATTCCGCTGGTGCTGGCGGCGGTGTGCGCCTGGGGCGTGGCCTACCTGCTGGTGACCTGCTCGGTGGTGATCCTGCGCCTGCGCCGCCCCGATCTGCCGCGCGCCTATAAATCGCCGTGGTTCCCGCTGCCGCAGATCGTCTCCAGCGTCGGCATCGTGCTGGCCATCGTCTACATCACGCCGCCGGGGATGAACCCGCGCGACGTCTACATTCCCTTCGGCTGGATGATCGGCCTGACCGCCGCCTATGCGCTGTTCTGGACGCTGTGCGTGCAGAAAGTGAATCCGTTCAAGCCGGTGCCGGTCGAGCAGGTGCTGGAGAACGCGTTCGCCAAGGGCGAAAACGAGGAGGCGCAGTTTGATCGGCTTACTTCCCTCACTTAATCGCGCCTGGCGGCGAGCGCCGTCGGGCTATCGGCCGGGCGCCGCGCTGGATCGTCTGGCGCGCAACCTGGAACCCTACGCGTGCGAACGCCTGGCGCCGGGCCTGCTGCGGCTGACGCTGCCGCAGGGGCCGCAGATCGAGGTCAGCGAACAGGTGCAGGGGCTGTTTATGGCGCATATCGTCAGCCACCGCTTTCGGTTACAGGGCGCGTGCGCAGCACAGCCCCCGCTGACGCTGGACGTGGTGACCGGCGGCTGGCTGCGGCGGCGCGGCGTGCGCTATCTGCTGCGCCAGCGCCATGCGGCCGCGCAGCGGGTGCTGGCTGGCCTGCTGCGCTACCCGCAGATCGGCGAGACGCTGGCGCAGCTGGATTTTCGCCGCGTGCGGCTGACGGTGAACGACGGGCGCTGGCAGGTGGATATCGAGCATTTCGCCGCGTCGGAGGTGGTCAGCCGTTTGCCGGCCGGCCGCCGCTATCTGCGGCTGGACGCCGAACAGCGGCGGCTGCTGTTGAGCAGCCTGCTGATGATCGGCCAACTGATGGAGAAGCTGAATCATGAATAGAGTGGTTGTGATTACCGGCGGCGGCACCGGCGTCGGCGCCGCCTGCGCCCGTCTGCTGGCGGCGCAGGGCGATCGGGTGTTCATCATTGGCCGCCGCCCGGAACCGCTGGCGGCGCTGGCGCATGAGATCGGCGCGCAGGCGCTGGTGGGCGACGCCGCCAGCGGCGAGAGCTGGGCCCACACGTTGCTGCCGGCCATTCTGCGCGACGCCGGGCGCATCGACTGCCTGATCGGCAGCGCCGGTGGCATGGGCTTCAAGCGCATTACCGAGATGACCGACGAGCAGTGGCAAGGGGCGATGGACAGCAACCTCAACAGCGCTTTCGCCAGCGCGCGCGCCTGCTTGCCGGAGCTGATCAAGAGCGGCGGCAATCTGCTGTTCGTCGCCTCGATCGCCTCGCTGGCCGCCGGGCCGGAGGTCTGCGGTTATGTCACTGCCAAGCACGCGCTGATCGGGCTGATGCGCTCCATCGCCCGCGACTATGGCCCGCTGGGCGTGCGCGCCAACGCGGTGTGCCCCGGCTGGGTGACCACGCCGATGGCGGACGAAGAGATGCAGCTGCTGATGGACGCCCATCAGATCTCGCTGGAGCAGGCCTACCAGATGGTCTGCCGTGACGTGCCGCTGCGGCGGCCGGCCAGCGCCGAGGAAATCGCCCGTATCTGTCGTTTCCTCTGTTCCAGCGAGGCTTCAATCATTACCGGCGCTGCGCTGGTGGCCGACGGCGGCTCTACCATCGTCGATGTGCCGACATTGGCTTTCACTTCCCTGTAAGGAGCATTTCCATGAGTTCAGAAGCGGTATTCATTCAGGTTGGCGCGCTGGCGGAAGGCTTTGCGCCGCACAGCAATACGCTGGAACGCCAGCACGGTCTGGCGGGCACCACGCTGACGCTGCGTTTCAGCGACGGCGCGACGCAACGTTGCCGGTTCAGCGACGCGCAGACGCTGGAGTGGGGGGAGCGGCGCGGTATCGCCTATCGCGCCACCAGCATTCGCCCCGGCGTGCTGTTCATCGATTTTCTCGATCCCGCCCGCGCCAACGCCAGCATTACGCTGGTATGCGACCGCAATCAGGGCAACTTTACCGCGGTATACGGCCAGCTGCCGGACGAAGCGCAGGCGCGGCTCGATGCCTTTAGCCGGGTGGAGCAGGGGCTGCCGCTGACCGCGGTCGAGGCCGAATTCCGCTTCGGCACGCTGGATGACGCCGACGCGGCGCCGCCGGGCTTTACCGATGAGCTGATCGGCATGCGCAACATGTACACCTACAGCCCGACCGAGCGCTACGAGCACATCTACCTGAACGACAACTTCTACGCCTGGCAGTGTCTGGACGGGGTGGAGAAGGGGTTGGCGGACGTCGATCGCTGCCACTACGTGAAGGTGGCGGAGCAGCTTTATCTGTTCGTCTGGCGCGAGAAGATCATTCCGACGCTGGGCGTGGTGATGATCGATCTGCAGGGCATGCGCACCGACGGCAAGATCCTCGGTTATCAGGGCAGCGATTTCAGCGCGCTGAGCAACTTTGCGGTGGGCGCCCACGCGCAGGTGCTGAACACCACGCGCCACCCGCGAGGATAGGCCGATGAGCGCAACCTATGCGGCCGACGCCTTCGCCGGGCAGGCGGTGCTGGTGACCGGCGGCGCGCAGGGCATCGGGCTGGCGATCGTCAGCGCCTTCGCCCGGCTGGGCGCCGAGGTGACGATCGCGGACGTGCAGCTGCCGCAGGCGCAGGCGGCGGCGCAAATGCTGCGGGACGAAGGGCTGAGCGTGCAGGCGCTGGCTTGCGATCTGGCCGAGCCGGGGCCGGTCGCCGAGTTGGTGGCGATGGTGGGTGAGCGGCATCAACGGCTGGACGTGGTGATCCACAACGCCGCTTACTTTCCGCTGACGCCGTTCGCCGCCATCGACGCGGCCCTGCTGCAACGCACGCTGAGCGTCAATCTGATGGCGCCGTTCTTTCTGGCGCAGGCGGCGCTGCCGTGGATGCGCCGCGCCGGCGGCGGCAGCCTGCTGGTGACCTCGTCGGTGACCGGCCCGCGGGTGGCCTACCCGGGGCTGGCGCACTACGCCGCTTCCAAGGCCGGGGTGAACGGGTTTATTCGTGCGGCGGCGCTGGAGCTGGCGGCGGAGAACATTCGCGTCAACGGCGTGGAGCCGGGGATGATCCGCACGCCGGCGATGGCCAACCTGGGCGACGCGCAGGTGAATCAGGCGATCGCCGCCGCGGTGCCGCTCGGGCGGCTGGGGGAACCGGAAGACATCGCCGCGGCGATGGTGTTTCTCGCCTCGCCGGCGGCGGCCTATATCACCGGCCAGACGCTGGTGGTGGACGGCGGCGCGCTGTTGCCGGAAACGAATGCTCCGCTTGTTTGATGCAGCCGCGCACCCCAGTCGCTTACTTGAGTAAGCGACTGGGGATTTACGCCTTGGCAACACCAATTAATGTGAGAATTCCGGTGGGTTAAATCACTGCTTGGCGGGATGCGCGGTGACGTTGGCGGGCAGGCTGTCGCCCAGGGTGATCAGCTCGTCCAGCAACGTCATCAGCTGGTCCATTTTTTGCCGCGAAAAGGCGGCTTCAATCTCGGCGTAGCCTTGCTCCACCTGATGGCGCGCCACTTCATATAGCTCCTGACCCTGCTGGGTCAGCGACACGTACAGCTTGCGCTGATCGTTGACCGGTTTAAGGCGGAAGATCAGCTTATCGCGCTCCATGCGCGACAGAATGCCGGTCAGGCTGGGACGCAGGATGCAGGTTTCCGCCGCCAGTTCGTGGAATTCGATCGAACGGCTGTTGGCCAGCACGCGGATGATGCGCCACTGCTGCTCGGTGAGATTGTGGCTTTTCAGGATCGGGCGGAAGAACCCCATGGCGGTTTCACGCGCCTGCAGCAGGGCGATGGTTAACGATTCATGCATAAGTTTGGCCTTAGCTATCAAGGTGTTCGTTGTTACGGCGCTCGTTATGGGGGCGCCTGCCCCGCAAAGCCCGATTTTGTTAATAACTTAATAGTAGCCAAAGTTACCCGTAGGGATAAAGCAAAAATGCGAGGCGCAGTGAAAAATGGCGTGAAAAATGGTTAATGTATTGAATAATCACGCTAATGTTCGTAATTTGTGAATATTTTGTTATCACGATCACAAATCACTCCAAGCGCGTTGCGTAAAAGCTGCACAGCGTATAAAAGTAATCATTAATATATTAATGAATGCCGGTTGTCATGTTTTTGCCATTGGAGGAGTTCGCATGAAAGGCACCGTATTTTCCGTTGCGCTGAACCACCGCAGCCAACTGGACGCCTGGGATCAGGCGTTTCACCAGCCGCCGTATCAAACCCCGCCCAAAACCCCGGTGTGGTTTATCAAACCGCGCAATACCCACCTCGCCAACGGCGGGGCGATCCCGTTTCCGGCCGGTGAAACCGTGCAGAGCGGCGGCACGCTGGCGGTGATCATCGGCGACACCGTTCGCAAGGTGCCGGCGGCGCAGGTGAGCCGTTATCTGGCCGGTTACGCGTTGGCCAACGACGTCAGCCTGCCGGAGAGCAGCTTCTATCGCCCGGCGATCAAGGCCAAATGCCGCGACGGGTTCTGCCCGCTGGGAGAGATGGGCCAACTGGAGAATGCCGATCGGCTGGAGATCGTCACCGAGATCAACGGCGTGGAGCAGGATCGCTGGTCCACCGCCGATCTGGTGCGCTCGGTGCCGGAGCTGATCGCCGCCATCAGCGATTTCATCACCCTGCAGCCGGGCGATGCGGTGCTGATCGGCACCCCGCACCAGCGGGTGGAGATCAAACCGGGGGATGAGGTGACGGTGCGCGCAGCCGGCCTGCCCACTCTGAGCAACCGCGTCACCCAGGCAGGAGCCGCATCATGAAACATGCCCGTATTCGCCATCATGGCCAGATCGTCAACGTTCAGGTGGACGACCAGCTGCGCGTCACGTTGCCGAACGGCGAGGTGCTGCAGGAGCGCGAAGTGGAATGGCTGCCGCCGGCGCAGGGCACGGTGTTCGCCCTGGGGCTGAACTATGCCGACCACGCCAGCGAGCTGGAATTCAAGGCGCCGGAAGAGCCGCTGGTGTTCCTCAAGGCGCCGAACACTCTGACCGGCCATCGTCAGGTATCGGTGCGTCCGGCCGACGTGGAGTACATGCATTACGAAGCCGAGCTGGTGGCGGTGATCGGCAAGACCGCACGCAACGTCAGCCGTGAGCGCGCCATGGAGTATGTGGCGGGTTACACCCTGTGCAACGACTACGCCATCCGCGACTACCTGGAAAACTACTACCGGCCGAATCTGCGGGTGAAGAGCCGAGATACCCTGACGCCGATCGGGCCGTACATCGTCGATCGCGACGACGTCGCCGATCCGCACCGGCTGGCGCTCAGCACCTACGTCAACGGTGAGCTGCGCCAGCGCGGCAGCACCGCCGACATGATTTTCGACATTCCGTTCCTGATCGCCTACCTGAGCGAATTCATGACGCTGCAGCCGGGCGACATGATCGCCACCGGCACGCCGAAAGGGCTGGCCGACGTGCGGCCGGGCGACGAAGTGGTGGTGGAGATCGAAGGCATCGGCCGTTTGGTTAACCACATTATCAGTGAAAAAGATTACGAGGAGAGCCTGCGATGAAAACCATCAACCACTGGATCAACGGCAAGAACGTCGCCAGCAAAGAGTATTTCACCACCACCAACCCGGCGAACGGCGAGGTGCTGGCGGAGGTGGCCTCTGGCGGCCAGCTGGAGATCGACCAGGCGGTGGCGGCCGCGAAAGAGGCGTTCCCCAAGTGGGCGAATACGCCGATGAAAGAGCGCGCGCGCCTGATGCGCCGTTTGGGTGAACTGATCGACCAGAACGTGCCGCAAATCGCCGAAATGGAAACCGCCGACACCGGTCTGCCTATCCATCAGACCAAAAACGTGCTGATCCCGCGCGCCTCGCACAACTTCGAATTCTTCGCCGAGGTGTGCCAACAGATGAACGGCAAGACCTACCCGGTGGACGACAAGATGCTCAACTACACGCTGGTGCAGCCGGTGGGGGTCTGCGCGCTGGTGTCGCCGTGGAACGTGCCGTTCATGACCGCCACCTGGAAAACTGCGCCTTGCCTGGCGCTGGGCAACACGGCGGTGCTGAAGATGTCCGAACTGTCGCCGCTGAGCGCCGATCGCCTGGGCGAGCTGGCGCTGGAGGCCGGCATTCCGGCCGGGGTGCTGAACGTGGTGCAGGGCTACGGCGCCACCGCCGGCGACGCATTGGTGCGCCATAAAGACGTGCGCGCGGTCTCTTTCACCGGCGGCACCGCCACCGGCCGGCGCATCATCGAAAGCGCCGGGCTGAAGAAATTCTCCATGGAGCTCGGCGGCAAGTCGCCGGTGCTGATCTTTGAAGACGCCGACATCGAGCGGGCGCTCGACGCCGCGCTGTTCACCATCTTCTCGATCAACGGCGAACGCTGCACCGCCGGCTCGCGCATCTTCATTCAGGAGAGCATCTACCCGGAATTCGTCAAACGTTTCGCTGAGCGCGCCAACCGTCTGCGCGTCGGCGATCCGCAAGATCCCAACACCCAGGTGGGGGCGCTGATCAGCCCGCAGCACTGGGAAAAAGTCTCCGGCTATATCCGCCTCGGGGTGGAGGAAGGGGCGACCCTGCTGGCCGGCGGCCCGGATAAACCGGCAGGCTTGAGCCACGGCAACTTCCTGCGCCCGACGGTGCTGGCGGATGTCGACAACCGGATGCGCGTGGCGCAGGAGGAGATCTTCGGGCCGGTGGCCTGCCTGCTGCCGTTCAAATCAGAAGAAGACGGCCTGCGCATGGCCAACGACGTGGAGTACGGCCTGGCGTCGTACATCTGGACGCAGGATGTGAGCAAGGTTCTGCGCCTGGCCCGCGGCATCGAAGCGGGCATGGTTTTCGTCAACACCCAAAACGTACGCGATCTGCGCCAACCGTTCGGCGGCGTGAAAGCCTCCGGCACCGGCCGCGAAGGCGGCGAATACAGCTTCGAAGTGTTCGCCGAAATGAAGAACGTGTGCATTTCCATGGGCGACCACCCGATCCCGAAATGGGGCGTCTGAGCCTCATGCCACAATAATAACGAAAGAGATGAGAACAATGACGACAAAACTGACCACTAATGCTGTCCCTGCTCCCGACGTCGTGCGCTGTGCCTACATGGAGATTCAGGTCACGAACCTTAAAGCCGCACGCGAATTTTACGTCGATATCCTCGGCCTGGTCGTGACCGCCGAAGATGACAAAACCCTCTACCTGCGTTCGATGGAGGAGTTCATTCACCATAACCTGGTGCTGCGCGAAGGCCCGGTCGCCGCCGTGGCGGCGTTTGCTTTCCGCGTGCGCACGCCGGAAGACGTCGATCGCGCCGAAGCGTATTTCAAGGCGCTTGGCTGCCGCACCGAGCGGCGGGTGAACGGGTTCGCCAAAGGCATCGGCGATGCGGTGCGGGTAGAAGATCCGCTCGGTTTCCCGTATGAGTTTTTCTACGATGTGCAGCACGTCGAGCGTCTGGCCTGGCGTTACGATCTGTATACGCCGGGCGCGCTGGTGCGCCTCGACCACTTTAACCAAATCACCCCTGATGTGCCGCGCGCCGTGGAATATATCCAGGGGCTGGGTTTCCGCGTGACGGAAGACATCCGCGATGAAGACGGCGTGGTTTACGCCGCCTGGATGCGCCGCAAGGCGACGGTGCACGATACCGCGATGACCGGCGGCGCCGGGCCGCGCATGCACCACATCGCCTTCGCCACCCATGAAAAACACAATATTTTGGCCATCTGCGACAAGCTCGGCGCGCTGCGCAAATCCGATGTGATCGAACGCGGCCCTGGCCGTCACGGCGTCTCCAACGCGTTCTATCTCTACCTGCGCGATCCCGATGGCCACCGGGTGGAAATCTACACGCAGGATTACTACACCGGCGATCCGGACAACCCGACCGTGACCTGGGACGTGCATGACAACCAGCGCCGCGACTGGTGGGGCAATCCGGTGGTGCCGAGCTGGTACACCGAAGGATCGCTGGTGTTGGATCTCGATGGGCAGCCGCAGCCGGTGATCGAACGCAGCGCGCCCAGCGAAATGGCCGTCACCATCGGCGCAGACGGTTTTTCCTATACCCGCGAGGGCGATACGGAAAAAGGTTTCAAACTTGGCAATACGCTGTAAATGCCGCTGCGCGGGCTTCGCCCGCGCCTATGCGCCGTGTGGAGAACGCTATGCCCCATTTTTACGCTGAATGTACCGACAACATCCGCCGCGAGGCGGATTTGCCCACCCTGTTCGCCAAGGTCAACGAGGCGCTGGCGGCGACCGGCATCTTCCCGCTGGCCGGCGTGCGCAGCCGCGCCATCTGGCTTGATACCTGGCAAATGGCCGACGGCAAGCAGGATTACGCCTTCGTGCACATGACGCTGAAGATCGGCCACGGCCGCAGTCTGGAAAGCCGTCAGCAGGTGGGCGAGATGCTGTTTGCGCTGATCAAGGAACACTTCGCCGCGCTGATGGCGCAGCGTTACCTGGCGCTCTCTTTCACCATGGAAGAGCTGGATCCGGTGCTGAATTACAAACAGAACAATGTCCACGCGCTGTTCAACAAGGCGTGAATAAGGGGTCGTAAATGCTGGATAAAGAGCAGGTTAACCGCGCCGTGCAGCGTCTGCATCAGGCGGAAAAGAGCCGTGAGCAGATCCGTGCCCTGTCGCTCGATCATCCCGAGATCACCATTGAAGACGCCTATGCCATTCAGCGGCAGTGGGTAGAACTGAAGATCGCCGAGGGGCGCACGCTCAAAGGCCACAAGATCGGCCTGACCTCGCGCGCCATGCAGGTGAGCTCGCAGATCACCGAACCGGACTACGGCGCGCTGCTGGACGACATGTTCTTCAACGACGGCAGCGACATTCCGATCGATCGCTTTATCGTGCCGCGGGTGGAAGTGGAGCTGGCGTTCGTGCTGGCCAAGCCGCTGCGCGGGCCGAACTGTACGCTGTTCGACGTCTACAACGCCACCGACTACGTCATTCCGGCGCTGGAGATCATCGATGCGCGCAGCCACAACGTCGATCCCGAGACGCAGCGGCCGCGCAAGGTGTTCGACACCATCTCCGACAACGCCGCCAACGCCGGGGTGGTGATGGGCGGGCGGCCGATCAAGCCGGATGCGCTGGATCTGCGCTGGATCTCCGCGCTGCTGTACCGCAACGGCGTGATTGAAGAGTCCGGCGTGGCGGCGGCGGTGCTCAACCACCCGGCCAACGGCGTGGCCTGGCTGGCCAACAAGCTGGCGCCGTATGAGGTGGAGCTGGAAGCGGGGCAGGTGATCCTCGGCGGTTCCTTCACCCGGCCGGTGCCGGCGCGGCGCGGCGATACTTTCCACGTCGATTACGGCCCGATGGGCTGCATCAGCTGCCGCTTCGTCTAATAAGCAGGCTCGGCGAACCGGGCCGCAATAACCGGGCGGGGGCCACGCGCCGCGCCCGCTTGTCAGGGAGAATGCGATGTTAACCAACCACTTCAAGCGGGCGTTGCAGGAAAAACGCCCGCAGATCGGGCTGTGGCTCGGGCTGTGCAGCAGCTACAGCGCCGAGCTGCTGGCCGGCGCCGGTTTCGACTGGCTGTTGATCGACGGCGAACATGCGCCCAACAACGTGCAGACGGTGCTGGGGCAGCTGCAGGCGGTCGCCCCTTACCCCAGCCAGCCGGTGGTGCGGCCGCCGTGGAACGACGCGGTGATCATCAAGCAACTGCTGGACGTCGGCGCGCAAACCTTATTGATCCCGATGATTCAGAACGCCGAACAGGCGCGCGACGCGGTGCGCGCCACGCGCTATCCGCCGCACGGCGTGCGCGGCGTCGGCAGCGCCCTGGCGCGCGCTTCGCGCTGGAACCGGGTGCCCGATTACCTGCAGCAGGCCGACGAGCAGATGTGCGTGCTGGTGCAGATTGAAACCCGCGAGGCGGTGAAAAACCTGGAGGCGATCCTGCAGGTGGAAGGAGTGGACGGCGTGTTCATCGGCCCGGCGGATCTCAGCGCCGACATGGGCTTTGCCGGCAACCCGCAGCATCCGGAGGTGCAGCGCACCATCGACGACGCCATCGTGCGCATCCGCGCCGCCGGCAAGGCGCCGGGCATTTTGATGGCCAACAAGGCGCTGGCGCAGCGCTATCTGGAAGCCGGCGCGCTGTTCGTCGCGGTAGGGGTGGATACCACCCTGCTGGCGCGGGCGGCGGAAGCCTTGGCGGACGAGTTCAAACAGGGCGGGGCGCAAGCGCCTTCATCGGGAGTCTACTGAACCATGAACCACGTCGATTCGCTGCCGCCGGCCAACCCGGCGCAGCAACATAAAGCGTTAACCGCCGCCGAGCAATCGGTGATTAAAAAGTTGTTTCGGCGCCTGATTATTTTCCTGTTCGTGCTGTTTGTTTTCTCTTTCCTCGACCGCATCAACATCGGCTTCGCCGGATTGACGATGGGCAAAGATCTCGGCCTCAGCTCGACCATGTTCGGGCTGGCGGCGACGTTGTTCTATGTCACCTACGTGATCTTCGGCATTCCCAGCAACATGATGCTGAGCCGGGTCGGCGCGCGGCGCTGGATCGCCACCATCATGGTGCTGTGGGGCATCGCCTCCACCTGCACCATGTTCGCCACCGGGCCGACCAGCCTGTATGTGCTGCGCATGATCGTCGGCATCACCGAGGCCGGCTTCCTGCCGGGCATTCTGGTGTACCTCACCTACTGGTTCCCGGCGTTCTACCGCGCCCGCGCCAACGCCTTGTTCATGATCGCCATGCCGGTGACCATGGCGATCGGCTCGTTGGTCTCCGGCTATATCCTGGCGCTGGACGGGGTGATGAACCTGAAGGGCTGGCAGTGGCTGTTCCTGCTGGAAGGCATTCCGTCGGTGCTGCTGGGCGTGGTGGTGTGGTTCTACCTCGACGACACGCCGGCCAAGGCCAAGTGGCTGACCGACGAGGAAAAAGCCAGCCTGAAGGCGATGATGGAGGCCGACAAGCTGCAGCTGGTGCAGCCCAACGGGCCGAGCAGCCACCGCGCGCTGCAGCAGCGCAGCCTGTGGCGCGAGATTTTCACGCCGATTGTGTTGATGTATACGCTGGCCTATTTCTGCCTGACCAACACCCTGAGCGCGATCAATATCTGGACGCCGCAGATCCTGCAGAGCTTCAACCAGGGCAGCAGCAACGTGACGATCGGCATTCTGGCGGCGATCCCGCAGATCTGCACCATCGCCGGCATGGTGTGGTGGAGCAAACGATCCGACAGGCTGCAGGAGCGCAAGCATCACACCGCGCTGCCGTACCTGTTCGCCGCCGCCGGCTGGCTGCTGGCGTCCGCCACCGATCACAGCCTGATCCAGCTGCTGGGGATCGTGATGGCGTCGGTCGGTTCCTTTACCGCCATGGCGATCTTCTGGACCACGCCGGATCAGTCGATCAGTCTGGAAGCGCGAGCGGTGGGGATCGCGGTGATCAACGCCACCGGCAACATCGGATCGGCGCTCAGCCCGCTGCTGATCGGCTGGTTCAAGGATCTGACCGGCAGCTTCAACTCCGGGCTGTATTTCGTCTCGGCGCTGTTGATCGTCGGTGCCGTGCTGGTGTGGCGCATCCCGATGAAGGATTCGCGCCCGAGAGCGACGCCTTGATACGCAGACAGGCAGGATTGCAGGAGGTAATGAGGTGCGGAAAAGTACCGGTTTTATCGCCAACATCGATATTTGCAAAGAGTATGACGCGCGCTACGCCGCCGACGAGGTGCACTACGAAACCTTCGCCGGGCTGGCGGCATTCTTTGGCCGCGACATGCAGGTGCACTGGCACGACTGCTTCTTCCAGGTGCATTTTCTGGAGACCGGCAAGATAGAGCTGCAGCTCGACGATCAGCACTATTCGGTGCAGGCGCCGCTGTTCATCCTCACGCCGCCGTCGGTGCCGCATGCGTTCTTCACCGAACCGGACAGCGACGGTCACGTGCTGACGGTGCGTCAGGAGTTGATTTGGCCGCTGCTGGAGCGCCTGTACCCCGGCAGCAACCTGGCGCTCGACATGCCGGGCATCTGCCTGTCGCTGGCCGACGCGCCGCAGGAGCTGACGGCGCTCAGCCACTATTGGGCGCTGATCCGCCGCGAGTTCGCGCAGAACCTGGCCGGGCGCGAACAGACGCTGGCGCTGCTGGCGCAGGCGGTGTTCACGTTGCTGTTGCGCAATACCGCGCTGGAAGACAGCGCCAACAGCGGCGTGCGTGGCGAACTGCAGCTGTTCCAGCGCTTCAACAAGATGGTGGACGAGCGTTTTCGCGAGCACCTGCCGGTGCCGGAGTATGCGCAGGCGTTGGGGGTGACCGAATCGCGGCTCAACGACCTGTGTCGGCGCTTCGCCAACCGGCCGCCCAAGCGGCTGATCTTCGATCGGCTACTGCGCGAGGCCAAGCGCATGCTGCTGTTCAGCGCCTGCACGGTGCATGAAACCGCCTACAGCCTCGGCTTCAAGGATCCTGCCTATTTCGCCCGTTTTTTCAATCGGCTGGAAGGCTGTTCCCCCTCGACCTACCGCGCGGCGCAACACGCCCTTTCGTAACCGCGATCACAGTTTGCCGCGAAAGCGGCAAACTGACCTGAAAAGTACCGGCGATTGCCGCAAAAGTCTCTTCTCGAAACCGGCTTTGGCAGCTTCAATTAAGCAACCAAAAGAAAACATTATTTTAACAAATGGCCGACTCCACGGCCTGAAAAATGCCGATTACGAGGAAGACCCGATGAAACCAGAAGACTTTCGTGCCGACAGCAAACGCCCGTTCACCGGCGCCGAATACCTGAAAAGTTTGCAGGACAGCCGCGAAATCTACATTTACGGCGAGCGCGTGAAAGACGTCACCACCCATCCGGCGTTCCGCAACGCGGCGGCGTCTGTCGGCCAGCTGTACGACGCGCTGCACGATCCGGCCAGCCAGGATCGCCTGTGCTGGAATACCGACACCGGCAACGGCGGCTACACCCACAAATTCTTCCGCTATGCCCGCAGCCCGGAAGAGATGCGCCAGCAGCGCGACGCCATCGCCGACTGGTCGCGCCAAAGCTATGGCTGGATGGGGCGCACGCCGGACTACAAGGCGGCCTTCGGCTGCGCGCTGGGCGCTTATCCGGAGTTCTACGGCCAGTTCGCCGATAACGCGCGCCACTGGTACAAACGCATTCAGGAAACCGGGCTCTATTTCAACCACGCTATCGTCAACCCGCCGATCGATCGTCATAAGCCGGTCAACGAGGTGAAGGACGTCTACATTCAGGTGGAGAAAGAGACCGACGCCGGCATCATCGTCAGCGGCGCCAAAGTGGTGGCCACCAACTCGGCGTTGACCCACTACAACTTCATCGGCTTCGGTTCGGCGCAGGTGATGGGCGATAACCCGGACTTCGCGCTGATGTTCGTGGCGCCGATGGACGCCGAAGGGGTGAAGCTGATTTCGCGCGCCTCCTACGAGCTGGTGGCCGGCGCCACAGGATCGCCGTTCGACTACCCGCTGACCAGCCGCTTCGACGAGAACGACGCGATCCTGATCATGGATCATGTGTTGATCCCGTGGGAAAACGTGCTGATCTACCGCGATTTCGACCGCTGTCGCCGCTGGAGCACCCAGGGCGGTTTCGCCCGGCTGTTCCCGCTGCAGGCCTGCGTGCGCCTGGCGGTGAAGATGGACTTCATCACCGCGCTGCTGCAAAAGAGCCTCTCGTGCACCGGCGTGCTGGAGTTCCGCGGCGTGCAGGCCGATCTGGGCGAAGTGGTGGCCTGGCGCAACCTGTTCTGGTCGCTGAGCGACGCAATGTGCGCCGAAGCCACGCAATGGGAAAACGGCGCCTACCTGCCGGATTCCGCCGCGCTGCAGACCTACCGCGTGATGGCGCCGATGGCCTACACCAAGGTGAAACACATCATCGAGAAGAACGTCACCAGCGGCCTGATCTACCTGCCGTCCAGCGTGCGCGACATGAACAACCCGGAGATCGACAAGTACCTGGCGCGCTACGTGCGCGGATCGGACGGCATGGATCACGTCGAGCGCATCAAGATCCTCAAGCTGATGTGGGATGCGATCGGCAGCGAATTCGGCGGGCGCCACGAGCTGTATGAGATCAACTACGCCGGCAGTCAGGATGAGATCCGCCTGCAGTGCCTGCGCCACGCGCAGGGATCCGGCAACATGGATCGCATGATGCAGATGGTCGACAAGTGCCTGGCCGATTACGATCAGCACGGCTGGAAGGTGCCGCACCTGCGGAACAATGACGATATTAATCAGTTGGATAATCTGCTGAAGTAATTCAGGAGGAGGTTGTATGTCTCAGGAAAATGAACAGCGGTTGCGCTTTCGTGACGCGATGGCCAGCCTGTCGGCGGCGGTGAATATCGTCACCACCGATGGCCCGGCGGGGCGCTGCGGCATCACCGCCACGGCGGTGTGCTCGGTGACCGATACGCCGCCGACGCTGCTGGTGTGCATCAACCGCAACAGCGCGATGAACCCGGTGTTTCAGGAAAACCGCAGGCTGTGCGTCAACGTGCTCAACCACGAACAGGAACTGATGGCGCGCCACTTCGCCGGCATGACCGGCGTCAGCATGGAAGATCGTTTCCGGCTGGAAGAGTGGCAGCTTGGCGCGCTGGGGCAGCCTGTATTGCGCAATACCCTGGCCAGCCTGGAAGGGGAGATCGAGCAGATCCAGAGCATCGGCACCCACCAGATGTACCTGGTGCAGATCAAGCAGATCGCGCTGAGCGAAGCCGGCAACGGCCTGATCTACTTCAAGCGCAACTTCCATTCGGTGATCCACCAGATGGCGGTGCCGGCCTGAGGCGTGGGGGTGCAGTTGGCTGCGCCCCTCATCTCAACTCTTGTTGGCCGCCAGATCGCTCACCAGACGGTTGACCGGATCGCTCATGTTGGTGAACTTGCTCAGCTCCGAGCGGGTCACCACCACGAACACCCCGACGTTTTTCGCCGGGATCATCGCCATGTAGGTAATGAATCCGCCGCCGCCGCCGGTCTTCTGAATGATGCCCGGCAGCCCGTCCTTCGGCGCCATATACACCCAGCCCAATCCCAATGCATCCGCTTGCCCCGGCACGTCCATGCCCTTCAGCGACACCAGATCGTGGCGCTGGAAGTACATGGTTTGCTCGCTGGCGGCGGTGGCTTTGCGCGGGCCGCTGGCGCTGGAGGAGAGGAACTGCTGCATCCAGCGCTGCATGTCGCGCGGGGTGGAGTAGACGCCGCCGCTGCCGGCCGCGGCGGTGGTGTCGCGACAGGCGCTCGGGCCGGCCGCCGCCACCATCAGGCGCGAGCATTGTTCGGGGCTCGGCGTCAACGTGGTGTCGACCATGCCGAGCGGCGCGGTGATTTTCTCTTTCAGCAGCGCGCTGTAAGGCTTGCCCGCGGCGCGCGACAGCGCGTCGGCCAGCAGATCGTACGCCAGGTTGGAATACGCGGCGCGCACGCCCGGCGGCACCGTGACGTTGGCATGCGCCAGCCACTGCCAGCGCTGAGCCTTGGTCGGCCAGGTGAACACCGGCGTTTTCGGCGGCTTTTTGCCCGGCTGCTCGCGCGGCAGCGCGCTGGTGTGGGTCGCCAGGTTCAATAAGGTGATCGGCTGGCCGGCGTTGTAAGACGGCACATAGGCGCCCTTGGGAGCGTACTTGCGCAGCGGGTCGGTCAGCTTGACTTGGCCTGCCGCCGCCATTTTCACCATCACTTCGCTGGTCATCAGCTTGGTGATCGAGGCGATGCGGATCAGCGAATCCGGGCGCGGGCGCAGGTTGTTGCCGGGCTTGGTGTCGCCGAAGCTGCGGTTAACCACCTGATTGCCGTCGATCACCACCAGCGCCATGCCGGTGGCGCCGCTGTTGTAGAAAATATGTTCGGCATACTGGTCGACGATTTGCGAAGCCAGCTGCGGGGGCGCGGCCTGCACGGCCAGCGGCGCGGCGCACAGGCCCAGCGCCAGCAATAAAGCGGAGACAGAGTTCTTCAACGGTCGTTATCCATTTAACAATGCAGCGGGAAAGGGCGTAATCCATCGCCCAGTGTAATGCGCCCGCCCCCCCGCTGCATGTAGAAAAAAGAGCGGTGGCGATAAAATTTTTTAACCGCCGGCGGCTTACTGCGCGCGGGCGAAAATGGCGATCACTTCATCCAGGTGCGCCTTCATCGCTTTGCGGGCGCCGCGCACATCGCGCGCTTCGATCGCCGCCAGGATCGCCCGGTGTTCCAGCTCGGAGCGGTGCGGCATGTCGTCCGGCGTATAGTGGCGCTGCAGCACGCGGAACATGCTGCCGTAGCGGTGGCCGAGCAGATGGCCGATGATAAACGCGTAAGCCGGGTTGCCGCTGGCCTGGGCGATGCGGATGTGGAACAGCCGATCGCCGGGGTGGGTGGCGGAGCCGGCGCGGTTATCGCGGCAGTTCTGCTCATAGGCGGCGCGGATGCCCACCAGCTCCTCGTCGGTGGCGTGGCGCGCGGCCAGCGCGGCGGTCTCCGGTTCAATCAGCAGGCGGGTTTGCAGCAGTGAAAACGGCGGCAGCTCGGCGTTGAAATCCAGCTCGATATTCAGTTCGTCGTCGATCTCCGCCCACTGGTTGCGGCCGGCCTGGGCCATCACCGATTCCTGCGACGCCGCCGGTGGCGTTTGCGAACGCACGATCACCCCGTTGCCCACCTTGACGTCCACCAGGCCGATCACTTCCAACGCGATCAGCGCCTCGCGCACCGACGCGCGGCTGACCTGCAACTGCTGGGCAAGATCGCGCTCCGAGGGCAGGCGGCTGCCAGGCGGAAATTCGTTATTCTCGATAAGACGTTTGAGCTGGTCGGCTATCTGTCTGTAAATCCTTGGGTTTTCCAGTCGGGTAATCGGCATTTTTGACCTTTGACGATTCGGCGTTCAGTGATTTGGCGCACAATTATGCGACAAGGCGCTTGAGTAATCGTTATTCAAGTGTAAAAAAAAGGTTAATTTAAATGTGGTTTCAAGGCTGTTTTATTAACTTCTTCCCCCAACGATAACGCGTAAAGCGTCTCTTGTCATGTTAGAGGCCTGACCTTTAATCGCCCTTAGTGGCCTGACCATTAGACCTTTAGGCCGAGGAGTCAAGATGGATTTAACCGGGAAACGCGTACTGATCACCGCCGCCGGGCAAGGGATCGGTTTTACCACCGCCAGGCTGTTCGCCGCCGCCGGTGCCGAGGTGATCGCCAGCGACATCAACCTCGAGCGCCTGCAGGGCTGCGCCGGGATCCGCGCGCTGACGCTGAACGTCACCGATCCGGCCGCCATCGCGGCGGCGGCGGAAGCGATCGGCCCGATCGATGTGCTGTTCAACTGCGCCGGCGTGGTGCACAGCGGATCGATCCTCGATTGCAGCGAAGATCAGTGGGCGTTCGCGCTCGATCTCAACGTGACCGCGATGTTCCGCATGATCCGCGCTTTCCTGCCGGGCATGTTGGCGCGCGGCAAAGGCTCGATCATCAACATGTCTTCGGTGGCCTCGAGCGTGAAAGGGGTGCCGAACCGCTTCGCCTACGGCGCCAGCAAGGCGGCGGTGATCGGCCTGACGCGCTCGGTGGCGGCGGATTACGTCACCCAGGGCATCCGCTGCAACGCCATTTGCCCCGGCACGGTGGAATCGCCGTCGCTGCGCCAGCGCATCAATGAGCAGGCGCGCGAACAGGGGCGCAGCGAGCAAGAGGTGTATCAGGCGTTCGTCGCCCGTCAGCCGATCGGGCGCATCGGCACCACCGAGGAGATCGCCCAATTGGCGCTGTATCTGGCCTCCGACGCCAGTTCGTACACCACCGGCACGGTGCAGATCATCGACGGCGGCTGGAGCAACTGATCCGTCATTTTTGAGAGAGGAAGGCATGAAACTTTTACGTTATGGGGTACCCGGGCAAGAGCGCCCCGGCATGTTGGATGCGCAAGGTCGCCTGCGCGATCTGTCGCAGCATATCGCCGACGTGGGCGGCACCGCGTTATCGCCGGCGTCGCTCGCCAAACTGCGCGCGCTGGACAGCGCCGCGCTGCCGCTGGTCGAAGGGCAGCCGCGCCTCGGCGCCTGCGTCGGCGGCATCGGCAAGTTCATCTGCATCGGCCTGAACTACGCCGATCACGCGGCGGAAACCGGCGCAGCCATTCCTGAAGAACCGGTGGTGTTCAACAAATGGACCAGCGCGGTGGTCGGCCCCTACGACCGGGTGGAGATCCCGCGCGGCTCGCAGAAAACCGACTGGGAAGTGGAGCTGGGCGTGGTGATCGGCCTGGGCGGGCGCTACATCAGCGAAGCGGATGCGATGCGCCACGTCGCCGGTTATTGCGTGATCAACGACGTCTCAGAACGCGAATATCAAATTGAGCGCGGCGGCACCTGGGACAAGGGCAAAGGCTGCGACACCTTCGGGCCGATCGGGCCCTGGCTGGTGACCGCCGACGAGATCGCCGATCCGCACAGCCTGAATTTGTGGCTGGAGGTGGACGGCAAGCGCTATCAGGACGGCAACACCAGCACCATGATCTTCCGCATTCCGCAGATCGTCAGCTACCTCAGCCGCTTTATGAGCCTGCAGCCGGGCGACGTGATCTCCACCGGCACGCCGCCGGGCGTCGGCATGGGGCAGAAACCGCAGCCCATCTACCTGCGGGCGGGCCAGACGATGCGTCTGGGTATCGAAGGGCTGGGCGAACAGCGCCAGCAAACCGTACAGGCTTAACCGGGAGCGCCGCCATGACCACCATTACCGCACTGCGGGTTGAAGACATTCGTTTCCCCACGTCGCTGGGGCTGGACGGATCCGACGCCATGAATCCGGATCCCGACTATTCCGCCGCCTACGTGATCCTGGAGACCGATCGCGCGGATCTCAGCGGCCACGGGCTGACGTTCACCATCGGGCGCGGCAACGAGATCTGCTGCGCGGCGATCCGCGCGCTGGAACATCAGATCGTCGGCGAGCGGCTGGAGGATATCGCCGCTGACATGGGCGCCTTCTGGCGGCGCTTCACCAGCGACAGCCAGCTGCGCTGGATCGGGCCGGACAAGGGCGCCATTCACCTGGCGACCGGCGCGGTGGTCAACGCGGTGTGGGATCTGTGGGCCAAATCGGTCGGCAAGCCGGTATGGCGGCTGGTGGCGGAGATGACGCCGGAGGAGCTGGTGCGCTGCATCGACTTCCGTTACATCACCGACTGCATCACGCCGCAGGAAGCGCTGGCGCTGCTGAAACAGCGGGCCGAGGGCAAAGAACGCCGCCTGGAGCGGCTGCTGCAGGAAGGGTATCCCTGCTACACCACCTCGGCAGGGTGGCTGGGTTATCCGGACGACAAGCTGCGCCGCCTGTGCCAGGAGGCGGTCGACGCCGGTTTCTCCTACCTGAAGCTGAAGGTTGGGCGCGATCTGGAAGACGACATTCGCCGGGCGCGCATCGCGCGTGAGGTGATCGGCCCGGATCGCCGGCTGATGATCGACGCCAACCAGGTGTGGGAAGTCGATGAAGCCATTCCGTGGGTGAAGCATCTGGCGTTCGCCAAACCCTGGTTTATCGAAGAGCCGACCAGCCCGGACGACGTGGAAGGGCATCGCCGCATCCGCGAAGGGGTAGCGCCGGTCAAGGTGGCTACCGGCGAGATGTGCCAGAACCGCATCATGTTCAAACAGTTCATCATGCGCGGCGCGGTGGACGTGGTGCAGATCGACGCCTGTCGCCTCGGTGGGGTCAACGAAGTGCTGGCGGTGATGCTGATGGCGGCCAAATACCAGTTGCCGGTCTGCCCGCACGCCGGCGGCGTCGGGCTGTGCGAATACGTGCAGCACCTGTCGATGATCGACTTCCTGTGCATCGCCGGCACCCACGAGGGCCGGGTGATCGAGTACGTCGATCATTTGCATGAACACTTTGTCGATCCCTGCGTGATCAAGGGAGCGGCCTACATGCCGCCGAGCCGGCCCGGTTACTCGATCGAGATGCATCCGTCGTCGATCGAGCAGTATCGGTTCCGCGGGTGAAGCGGGATCGCATGCCGCGCATCGATGCTCACCAGCACTACTGGCGCTACCACCCGCAGCATTACCCGTGGATCGACGAGCGGATGCGCGTGCTGCGGCAGGATTTTGGGCCGGCCCAGCTGCGGTCGCTGTTGCAGGCGCACGGTTTCGACGGCGCGCTGGCGGTGCAGGCGCGTCCCAGCGAGGAAGAGACGCTGACCCTGCTGGCGCTGGCTGAGCGGAGCGAGGGCGTATGCGGTGTGGTGGGCTGGTTGGATATCGCTTCGCCACAGCTGGCGCAGCGTCTGGAAACTTTGCGGCCTTATCGCGCGCTGTGCGGGGTGCGCCATCAGGTGCAGGACGAAGCGGATCCAGCGGCCTGGTTGGCGCGGCCGGAGGTGGAACGCGGCATGCAAACGCTGCAGCGCGCCGGGTATGTGTACGAGATCCTGGTGACGCACCGGCATCTGGCGGCCGCGGCGGCGTTTGCCGCCCGCCACGACCAACACTGGCTGGTGCTGGATCATCTCGGCAAGCCGGACATCGCGCGCGGCGCGCGGCACTGGGCGCAGCAAATCCGGCCGCTGGCGGCATTGCCGCACGTGGCTTGCAAGCTCTCGGGACTGATCACCGAGGCGCCGGGCGGGCGGTGGCGGGCGGAGGAGCTGCTGCCGTTCTTCGACGCCGCGCTGGAGGCGTTCGGCCCGCAGCGGCTGATGTTCGGCTCCGACTGGCCGGTGTGCCTGTTGGCCGGCGACTACCGCCAGGTGGTGCAACTGTGCGAACAGGCGCTGTCGACGCTGGGGGCCGCCGAACAGGCGGCGATTTGGGGCGGCACCGCCTGGCGAATTTACGGTTTAACGGAGTCTGGTTATGGATCTGTATCTGCAAGATAAGGTGGTGTTGGTTACCGGCGGCGGTTCCGGCATCGGCGCGGCGATTTCTCATGTGCTGGCCGAGGAAGGGGCGATCCCGGTGCTGGTCACTAACGCCGCGCCGGAGGCGGCGCTGCTGGCCGATTTGCAGCGGCTGCAGCCGTGCACCGAGGTGATCCTCACCGAATTGTGCGACGAGGCGGCCTGCCGCCGGGCGGTCAGCCAGACGCTGGCGACCTTCGGCCGCATCGACGGACTGGTGAATAACGCCGGGGTCAATGACGGCGTCGGGCTGGAGGCGGGGCGTGAAGCGTTCGTCAGTTCGCTGGAAAAGAACCTGGTGCACTACTACCTGATGGCGCACCTGTGCCAGGCGGCGCTGCGGGAGAGCCGGGGCGCCATCGTCAACATCGCCTCCAAGACCGCGCTCAGCGGCCAGGGGGGCACCAGCGGTTACACCGCCGCCAAGGGCGCGGTGCTGGCGCTGACGCGCGAATGGGCGGTATCGCTCCGTCATGACGGGGTGCGGGTGAACGCGGTGGTGCCGGCGGAGGTGATCACCCCGCAGTACCAGCGCTGGCTCAACACCTTCGCCGAGCCGCAGCGGCAGATGGAGAAGATCACTGCGCGCATTCCGCTCGGGCAGCGCATGACCACGCCGCAGGAGATCGCCGACACCGTGGCGTTTCTGCTGTCGTCGCGGTCATCGCACACCACCGGGCAGTGGCTGTCGGTGGATGGCGGCTACCTGCATCTCGATCGGGCGCTGACGTGAGCGGCGCGGCGGCAGGGCGGCGCCGTTTCTGCCAGGCGCTCGATCTGATTGACTCACCGGCGCTGATTGCGGAGTACCAGCAGCATCATCAGCGCATTTGGCCGGGCATCGCCGCGCATTTGCGCGAGCACGGCATTCTGGACATGGAAATTTACCGGTTGGGCACCCGGCTGTTCATGATCGTGGAGGTCAGCGCCGATTTCGACGCCGCGCGCTTTGACGCCGCCAGCCTGAACAACCCCGAAGTACAGCGATGGGAAGCGCTGATGTGGCACTACCAGGCCGCCACCCCCTGGACGCCGCAGGGTGAAAAATGGGTGGAAATGGCGCGGATTTTCTCTCTGCAACAGCAATAACGCCAACATCATCATCGCCAGACGATACGAGGGTATCACCATGCTTGCTGAAAAAAGTGCGGCCTCCGCGCAGCCGGGCGTCCCCGTGACCGCCAATCTGCGCTGGGCCTTTATCCTGGTCACCAGCCTGTTCTTCATGTGGGGGCTGTCCTACGGCCTGCTGGACGTATTGAACAAACATTTTCAGGAGACGTTGCACGTCACCAAGGCGCAGTCGGGGTTGCTGCAGGCGGCCTACTTCGGCGCCTATTTCCTGGTGGCGCTGCCCGCCGGGTACTTTATGGATCGCAAGGGTTATAAGGCGGGCATTCTGGTCGGGCTGTGCCTGTACGCGCTGGGGGCGCTGCTGTTCGTGCCGGCGGCGTCGGCCAACAGCTTCGGCGTATTCCTGTTTGCGCTGTTCGTTATCGCCAGCGGCCTGGGGTGCCTGGAAACGGCGGCCAACCCGTACGCCACGGTGCTGGGCGACGCGCAGGGCGCCGAACGGCGGCTCAACCTGGCGCAGTCGTTCAACGGCCTCGGGCAGTTTATCGGCCCGCTGATCGGCGGCACGCTGTTCTTCTCCGCCGGCCAGTCCGCCGGCGACGGCGATCAGAGCGCGGTGAAGATGACCTATGTGGCGATCGCCGCGCTGGTGCTGCTGATCGCGCTGTTGTTCAGCCGCACCCGGTTGCCGGCGATCCGCGAAGAGGAAAAACCGGTGCAAGGCGTGATAGCGCAGGGATTGTGGCAGCATCCGCATTTCGTCGGCGGGGTTATCACACAGTTCTTCTACGTGGCGGCGCAGGTGGGCGTCGGGGCGTTCTTCATCAACTACGCCACCGAGCACTGGCGCGAGGTGTCTAACCAGAACGCCTCTTACCTGCTGTCGATTGCCATGATCTGCTTTATGGTCGGGCGCTTCTTCAGCACCTGGCTGATGGGGCGGGTCAAACCGGCGACGCTGCTGGCGGCCTATGCGCTGATCAACATCGCGCTGTGCGGCGTGGTGATGCTGAGCGTCGACGGGGTGTCGGTAGTGGCGCTGATCGCAGTGTTCTTCTTTATGTCGATCATGTTCCCGACCATTTTCGCCCTGGGGGTGAAAAATCTGGGCAAGCACACCAAGCGCGCCAGCTCGTTCATGATCATGGCGATCGTCGGCGGCGCCATCATGCCGTACTTTATGGGGGCGCTGGCCGACCGCTACAGCACCGCGTTCTCTTATCTGCTGCCGCTGCTGTGCTTCGCGGTGGTGCTGGTTTATGGCCTGCGGCAGCGCCGCGGCTGATTCAACCCGGCGGCGAATCGGGCTTCGCCGCCGTTGTCAGCGCCTGCGGGCGGGTTCGCATCAGGATGGCCAACGCCAGCAGCAGCACCATGCCGGCCAGCGCGCCGTTTATCGTCAAGCCTCCGGCGTCCACCACCAGCCCGCCCGCCAGCGAACCGCAGGAAATCGCCAGATTAAACAGCGCGATATACAGCGAAGAGGCGACCTCGACCGCATCGGGCACCGCCTTGAGCATCCACGCCATCAGCGTAACGGAAACGCCGCCGTAGGCGATGCCCCACAGCAGGAGGAAGGCACCGCCGCTCAGCGGCGCGTGGCCCAGCAGCGGCAGCAGCAGAACGGCGAGCGCCAGCCCGAGGGCGATCAGCGCCAGGGTGCGGCGCAGCCGTTTGGCGGCGGCCTGGCCGGCGATGAAATTCCCGACGAGGCCGGTGACGCCGTAGGCGAACAGCAGCGGCCCCACCCAGCGGCTCTCGATGCCGGAGACCGTCTGCAGCAGCGGACGGACAAAGGTGTAAGCCATAAAGTGACCGGCGACCAGCAAAAACGTCAGCAGCAGCCCGGTCAGCAGCCGGCGATTCGCGCGCTGCGCGGTGAACGACCGCCAGCTTATCGCCTGCGTGACCGGCAGCGGCGGCAGCACGCACACCAGCAACAGCAGGGTCAGCGCCGCCAGAACGGCGACCGCCAGAAACGCCAGGCGCCAGCCCAGCGCTTCGCCGAGGAATACCCCGAGCGGCACGCCGAACACCGAGGCCGCCGCTACGCCGCCGAAGATGACGGACAGCGCCAATCCGACGGAGGCCGGCGGCACCAGGCGTTCCGCCAGCCCGCCGGCGATGGCCCAGATACCGCCGATGCAAAAACCCAGCAGGATGCGCGCGGCGAACAGCAGGGCCAGGGAGGTGGCGGCGGCGGCCAGCAGGTTAGCGGCGATCAGCAGCAGCAGAAAGCCTGCCAACAGGCTGCGGCGGTCCGTGCGCCGGGCGCCCAGCACCACCAGCGGGGCGAACAGCGCGGCGAACAGGGCCGGCAGGGAAATCAGCAGCCCGGCGCGGCCGATCGTCGCGTTCAGGGTATTGACGATCGGGGTCAGCAGCCCGACGGGCAGCATTTCTGCGGTGACGACGGTAAAGGTGGACAGGCCGACCGTGAGGGGCGCCAGCCACGCTTTTGCGCCGCCGTCGGCGTGTAAGGCACTCATAATGACTCTCCCAACAGATGAAGAACCTCAGTGTATCCGCGCCAAAATGGCTGATAAACTGGCCTGAATGCGCAACATTGGGGACAAATCGTGGCTAATTTACCGTCTATGCCGTTGGATAACCTGACCGACCTGCTGGTATTCATTCGCGTCGCCGATGCCTGCAGCTTCACGCTGGCGGCCGAGAGGCTGGGCATCTCCCGATCGGCGGCGGGCAAATGCGTGACCCGATTGGAGGCGCGATTGGCGACCCGGCTGCTGCAGCGCACCACGCGCAGCGTCAGCCTGACCGAAGACGGCGCGGTATTTTACGAGTATGCGCAGCGCATCCTGTCGCAGGCCGAAGAGGCGGAAACGGCGCTCAATACGCGGCGGCAAACCCCGCGCGGGCGGCTGCGGCTGGATGTGCCGGTCTCGTTGGGGCGGTTGCATATTTTGCCGATTCTGCGGGAATTTTTGGCGCAGTGGCCGGAGGTGGACGCCGACGTCAGCTTCTCCGACGATTACAGCGATTTGGTGCGCGACGGCATCGACGTGGCGATCCGCGTCGGCGGCAGCGACGACAGCCGACTGGTGCGGCGGGTGCTCGCGCCGCATCGCCTGATCACCTGCGCGGCGCCGGACTATCTGGCGCGGCACGGTACGCCTGCGAAACCGGAGGCGTTGGGCGATCACGAGACGCTGGTCTTCAGCCACCAGGGATTGCCGGCGCCCTGGCGCTATCGGGTTAACGGTCAACTGCACGAACAGCCGGTGCGCGGCCGGATGCGTTTCAACAACGTCGAGGCATTGCGGGATGCGGCCGTCGCCGGGGCCGGTCTGTGTCAGGTAGGGGCGTTTCTGGTCGGTGAGCAGATTGCGGCCGGCACGCTGGTGCCGATACTGGAGCGCTATTGTCGCCCGGGGCCGCCGATCTGCGCCGTCTATCCCAGCCGGCGCCACCTTTCCCCCAAGGTGAAACTGTTTCTGGCGGCGATCGAACGGCGCTGGCAGGGCAAGGCGATTTGGGAAAGCGCCTAGCGCGAGCGGTTCATGCCGCTTGCACGGCCAGCGTTCGCCGCATTAAGCGATAGCCGCCGGCCGCCACCAGCAGTACGACCAGGCCAGCCGTGAGCGTGACGCCAAAGCCGGCCTTGATCCCCAGCGCATCGATCGCCAGCCCCGCCAAGGCGGCGCCGAGCGCCACGCCAACCCCCAGGCCGGTCACCATCCAGGTCAATCCTTCCGTCAAACGTGAAGGCGGCACGAGGCGTTCAACCAACCCCATGGCGACGATCATGGTCGGCGCGAAAAACAGTCCGGCGACAAACATCGCCGCCGCCAGCGTTAAGACATTGTGCACCCACAGCAGCGGCAGAGTGGTGAGTGCGGTGGCGAAGGCGGCGTATAAGAACTGCCGAGGCAATGGGGACGGCAGCTTTATTGCGCCGAAAATCAGCCCGGCGAGGCAGGAGCCGCCTGCGTAAACCGACAGCACGATGCTGGCGGCGGCCGGCTGCCCCTGCTGCTCGGCGAAGGCCACGCTGATGACGTCCACGGTGCCGACGATGGTGCCCAGCGCGATCAGCGCCAGCACCAGGATCTGCATCGACGGCATGGCCAGGATGGCGCGCTGCCGCTGGTTATTGCGGGGATAAACCGGGGGCTGAGTGCTTTTTTGCCAGGCGAATGCCGAAACGCCCGCCACCAGAAGCAGCGCGGCCGCCAGAGGGCCGGCCTCAGGGAAGAGCGCAACGCTGAGCCCCACGGCGATCGGCGGGCCGACGATAAAGGCCACTTCGTCCAACACCGACTCGAATGAAAACGCCGTGTGCAGCTGCGGCGTGCCGCGATAAATTTCGCTCCAGCGGGCTCTGACCATTGCGGAGATGCTGGGCATGCCGCCCGCGAGTGCGGCGAAGACGAACAGCGTCCAGTCCGGCGCCCGATAGTGGGTGCAGATCAGCAGCAGCAACAGGGCGAGTGCGCTGACCCCGGTGGCGTAGGGCAGCACGCGACTTTGGCCGTAGCGGTCCGCCGCGCGTGCGATTTGCGGCGCGAGCAGCGCCATGGAAAAGGCGAATGTCGCTGCCACCGCACCCGCCAGCCAATAGGAGCCGCGTACCTGCGAAAGCATGGTGATGATGCCGATACCGGTCATTGAGATCGGCAGGCGTGCGATCAACCCGGCAGAGGAAAACGCCTTGCTGCCCGGTGCGCTGAACAGTGTGAAATAAGGATTTGCCATGAATAGGGTTCCTGAATGTTGGCGGCTCGGTATTCGCGCAATGCCCATCATTGACATACGCCACGTATGTTACGTTAATTGACATACATGGCGTATGTCAATTATAACGTCATCAATGGCAAGACGGGAGTGAATCCATGGCACGTAAAGCGCGCACAGAAATGATTGAAGAAACCCGGCGTAAGCTGGTGGCGGCCGCCCGTCAGCAGTTCGGCGGCGTGGGGTATGCCGAGACGGTGATGGATGAGCTTACTGCGCAAGCCGGTATGACGCGCGGTGCGCTCTATCACCATTTTGGCGACAAGAAGGGATTGTTTTTGGCCGTCGTGCAGGAAATCGACGCCGAAATGGATGCGCGCCTGGCCGACATTACCGCGAGCACGCCGGATGACTGGGAGGCCTTCGCGGGGCGTTGCCGCGGTTATCTGATCATGATGACGGAGCCGCAATCGCAGCGCATTCTGTTGCGTGATTCGCCCTCGGTGCTGGGAGCCGACTATCTGCAGGCCAGCAAGCTGGGTTGCATCACCTGGATGACGGGGGCCTTACAGGCGTTGATGGCGCAGCGGCGTATCGCTACCGCCGAACCGGAAGCGCTGGCGCATTTAATCAATGGCGGCCTGATGGATGCTGCGCTGTGGGTCGCCCATCAGCCGGAAAAAGACGTGGCGCTGGAGCAGGCCTTGGCCAGTTTGAACCTGTTGTTGAACGGGCTTCGTTCCACCTTTGCTTAAGTTTTACTGACGGCCGCCGCGCCGTTTCGGCGGCGGCTTAAGGGTGAATGACGACGGGCTGGACGTTTTGCGCCAGCTGGATATTGTTGCGGCCGCTGTGTTTCGCCAGATAGAGCGCGGCGTCGGCTGCGCCTATCGCCGATTCGATGTCCAGTTTTTCCAGCGCGGAGATGCCGGCGCTAAGCGTCAGCGTGCCGCTGTGCTGCGGGCTGGCGCCGTGCGGGATGTTCAGTTCCGCCACGCGTTGGCGCACCCGCTCGGCCAGCTGCGCCGCGTAGCCTTCGTGCACGTTGGTCAGCAGCACCAAAAACTCTTCCCCGCCGTAACGCACCACGATATCGCGCGAACGCACCGCATCGCGGATGGCGACCGCCACCTGCACCAAAGCCCGATCGCCCATGGCGTGGCCGTAGCTGTCGTTGTAGACCTTGAAGTGGTCGATATCCAGCAATAGCACGTAATGGTGGCCGGTTTGCGGTTCCAGCAGCATAGTGATCTTATTCTCCAGCCCACGTCGGTTATAAAGGCCGGTCAGGGGATCGAGCATGCTCAAATTATTGAATTTGTCCCGCTCGTTATACAGGTTGGCCACCAGCGCGTGGGTAAAGATTTCACTGCGTTTCAACATCAGGTGATGAATGGAGAAAGCGATAATAGGTAATAGCGTGGTGAATAATATCCGCAGGGTATTATGCATGCCGTCTAAAGCCAGGATCATCATTGCGGAAGGTACGGCGTGTAAACAAAAGGCGGTAAAGTTATCCGTCAGAGAAATAGCGCTGATAAAAAAGATGCTAAACAAACTAATTAATAAAAAATCTTGGTTATTCGGTAGGCAATATTGACTTTTAACGTAAATATGTGCGGCCCAGAGCAGGCCGAGTACGCTGGCGAACAGGTTGAGTTTGCACAAATAGTTACGTGGTGTTTGCAGGGAAAATAGCGCCGCTACCAGACAAAATAGCGGTATACATAATAAAGGTAGGGTAAATGCGGGCGTATCCCTAAAAGGGAACAATAATGTAAATACGGAAGAGGCGGCATTCATTATCAGAAAAAGAAATAATGCCAGGCGCTGCTTGCTGTTCAGTAATTCCTGATAAGAACGGGCGTTCATACGGAGGTCACTCTTTGCAAAGTCGTTCTGTCGAATAATTAAGGTTGAGAAGCATTCCTTTGGCGCGAATATCCACTTGAATTGCATGGTTGAGGATTGTGATTATTATCATGCAAACAGGACTAGGAATTTTCTTATGTCAAATTATCATTTTTTCCTGCTGGTGTCATCTGAGTTTGGTCAGCGCAGTGAAAATGATGCAGCGGCCAAAAAAGTGTTATATGATATTGGTTATCATTATCACTTAAGGAGGGGGTCATGCTCACTGCCATGATTGCCGCGTGCGGGCTGTGGGGCGTCAGTTGGTGCCTCGGGGATCGCCTGGCCAGCGCCTGGGGCGTTTTGCTACCTTGTGCGTTGATGCCGCTGCTGGCCTTGATCAACCTGGATATGCTGCAGTTGCGCACCCTGATCGTGATAGCGATGTTGGCCACGCTGGTGATGCTGTTCAATAGCCGGCTGCGCCACTATCTGCTGCTGCCTTCCTGCATGGCGCTGGCGGGCGGCCTGGCGGCAGTCAGCCTCAACTTCAGCTTTGGGTGAAACGCCAGAAACGGCAAAACCACGCTTAAGCGTGTTTATCATCAATGCGTTGGGATTTTTTCGAAGGAACTACCGGAGAGATCATCAATTGGTGCGAAGAGAGGGACTTGAACCCTCACGTCCGTAAGGACACTAACACCTGAAGCTAGCGCGTCTACCAATTCCGCCACCTTCGCACAGTCGATGTTGTTGCTTTGATTTATATTACGTCGCCAGCTTGGTGCGAAGAGAGGGACTTGAACCCTCACGTCCGTAAGAACACTAACACCTGAAGCTAGCGCGTCTACCAATTCCGCCACCTTCGCATCGATGCTGAGTGCAATATAAATCATGTGGTTATTTGGTGCGAAGAGAGGGACTTGAACCCTCACGTCCGTAAGGACACTAACACCTGAAGCTAGCGCGTCTACCAATTCCGCCACCTTCGCGTACCAGAAACATTACCGGAGTAACGTTACCACGGAGGCGAATTCTAGAGATTTTGGCGGGCACGTCAACAGTTATTTCCCCGCTTTGCGGGCGTTTGCTGGAAAAACAGCCATATCGCCGCTTTTCTGCTGGTCAAACAGCCAAATCAGCCAATCAATCAACACCCTGACCCGCGGCGCCAGGAAACGGCCGGGCGGATACATGATGTAAATCGGCATTGGCGGAGGCGGCGTGTCCGCCAACACTTCCACCAGCTCTCCCTGTTTCAGCCAGGGCGCCAGCGAATAGCGCGCCGCCTGAATCAATCCCATGCCGGCGCGTGCGCCGGCGATGTAGGCGTCGGCGCCGTTGACGCTGAGCCGGGCGGGCAGCTCGCGCAGTTCCAGCTTGCCGCCGCGGCAGAATTCCAGCGGGTAATCGCGGTTGCTGGCCAGTGAAAAATACCCCACCGCGCGATGCGGCTCCAAGCTATCGATGTCAAGCGGCGTACCGTGGACCTGCAGATAAGCGGGGGAAGCGCAGGTGACCTGCGGCAGCTGGGCGATGCGCCGCGCCGCCAGGCCGTCGTCTTCGGTTTCCCAGGCGCGCAGCACGCAGTCCACGCCTTCGCGCAACAGATCGACGTGGGTGTCGTTGGCGCCCAGCGCCAGCGTGATGTCGGGATACCGCCGATAAAAGTCGTCCAGCGCCGGAATCACCACCTCGCGCGCCAGCGAATGGGGCATATCGATGCGCACCTTGCCGGACGGCTGCAGCTTATGCTGGCTGAACAACGTGTCCGCCTCTTCCAGCGCCCCCAGCAGCTGTACGCAGCGCTGGTAATAGAGGCTGCCTTCGCTGGTCACCTGCACCTGGCGGGTGGTGCGGATCAGCAGGCGCACGCCCAGCCGCTGTTCCAGCCGTTTCAGCGCGTTGCTGACCGTGGCGCGCGGCAGCTGCAGGCGTTCGGCCGCCCGGCTGAAGCTACCCAGTTCGACGATGCGGGTAAAAATGCGCATGGCTTGAACCTGATCCATGTCCACTCCGGATTGTTGGTGATTTTTGAACAGTGATGTGCAATCTGCATTATTTATCTTTGTCGCGTAAACAACCAGACTTTGCTGCGTTATCCATTCACCGCATGAGGGCAGCACAATGCAACAACGTAAACTCGGTTCCAACGGTCCCGTCGTCTCCGCCCTGGGGCTGGGGTGCATGGGCATGAGCGACTTCTATTCCACCGGCGCCGATCGGCAGGAGGCCATCGCCACGCTGCACCGGGCGCTGGAGTTGGGCGTCACGCTGCTCGACACCGCCGACATGTACGGGCCGCACACCAACGAAGAGCTGGTGGGGGAGGCGATCAGGGGCAAGCGGCAACAGGTGTTCCTGGCCACCAAGTTCGGCATCCTGCGCGATCCGGCGGATCCTTCGGCGCGCGGCGTCAGCAGCCGGCCCGAGTATATCCGGCGCTCCGTAGAGGGTAGCCTGCGGCGCTTGGGCGTGGAGGAGATCGATCTCTATTATCAGCACCGGGTCGATCCGCAAGTGCCGATCGAAGACGTCGTCGGCACGATGGCGGATCTGATCCGCGAAGGCAAGATCCGCCACATCGGCCTGAGCGAGGCGTCGGTCGCCACGCTGGAGCGGGCGCACAAGGTGCATCCGATCACCGCGCTGCAGACCGAATATTCGCTGTGGACGCGCGACGCCGAGCAGGGCGTGCTGGCGGCCTGCGAGCGCCTGGGCATCGGTTTTGTGCCCTACAGCCCGTTAGGGCGCGGTTTCCTCACCGGCGCTATCCGGCGGCCGGAGGATCTGGCCGAGGACGATTTCCGCCGCAGTAACCCGCGCTTCCAGGGGGAAAACTTCGCTCGCAACCTGGCGCTGGTGGAGAAGGTGAGCGAGCTGGCGGCGCAGAAGGGCGTCAAGCCTTCTCAGTTGGCGCTGGCCTGGGTATTGGCGCAGGGCGAACACATTGTGCCGATCCCCGGCACCAAACGCCGTCGCTATCTGGAAGAGAACGTCGCCGCGGCGGAGATCGCGCTGAGCGCGGCTGAACTGGCGGCGATAGAAGCGGTGTTTCCGCTGAGCGCGGCGGCCGGCGATCGCTACGGCGCGGAGTCGATGACCTATATCAACGGCTAAAAAAAAAGCGCGGCCTCGGGCCGCGCTCTGTCGTTTTCCGCCAACGGAAACTTATTTTTTCTTCGGCGCGCGCGGCGGACGGCCGACGGTCGCCTGGTACACCTTGAAGCGGCCGTTTTGCGCCAGCACTTCGTGGCTGCCGAAGGTGGCGTCCAGAATGTCCGGGTAGGGCAGGAAGGCGTTGGCGACGATGCGCAGCTGGCCGCCGATCGGCAGGTGCTTCACCGCGCCGCGGATCAGCGTTTCGGCAGCGGTCAGGCTGGTCTGCAGCCCGTCGTGGAACGGCGGGTTGGAGATGATCATGTCGAAACGGCCGGTGATATCGGAGTAAACGTTGCTGACGATCACTTCGCCTTCGATGCCGTTGGCGGCCAGCGTTGCGCGGCTGGATTCCACCGCGGCGGCATTGACGTCGCTGAGGGTCAGTTTCACCTTCGGCGACAGCTTGGCCATCACCGAGGCCATGACGCCGGCGCCGCAGCCGATGTCCAGCACCTTGCCTTTCATGTGTTTTTCCAGCGTCGACAGCAGCAGCGAGCTGCCGACGTCCAGGCCGTCGCGGCTGAACACGCCCGGCAGCGTTTTCACTTCCAGATCGTGCAGCTGATAGCTGTCCCACCACTCGTTCAGGTCGAACTCGGTCTGCGCGTCCAGGCGGCCGTGATACAGGCCGCAGCGGCGCGCGCTGTCGATTTTCACCAGCGTGACGTGGCCTTCCAGCGTTGGCTCGGCGCTGCGCACGCCGCTGCGGTTTTCACCGACCACGAACACGTCCGCGCCCACCGGCAGCAGCGCCAGCAGGTTGCACAGCTGGAATTGCGCTTCCTGCTTGCTCTTTGGCCAGTAGTAAACCAGCGTGTCGCAGTCGGCGACGAAAGCGGGATCGACGGTCAAACCGAACTGCACGTTATCGCCCATCGTCCGGTTCAGTAACTGCCAGTGATGGTAATGCTGAGTGTGGACGCGCACGTCCGCGGCCTCGAATTGGGCCGGCAGGCTGTCCTGCAGGTCGCCGGCAAACAGCACGCGGCGTTCGATAAATTCATCACTGTGGCGCAGCATGACTTCACTGGCGGGGGTTAATGCAGACATCAGATATTGGCTCCTGGAAATGAGACCGGGGATTATAGAGCTTTGTGGCGATATGTTCGACGGGTTTGTTGGCGCGGGCTGCGCGGGTTTGTTAGCATAGCGCGGCGCATGGCAGGCATGGCGCACCACAACGGGTAGGAATCGGCATGGCATCAAAACGCGACTGGCTGTTACAACAACTGGGTATTACGCAGTGGACATTGCGCCGCCCGGGCGTGTTGCAGGGCGAAGTGGCGGTCAGTCTGCCGCCCGAGGCGCGCCTGCTGGTGGTCGCGCAGACGCTGCCCGCACCCGACGATCCGCTGTTTTGCGACGTGCTGCGCAGCCTGGGGCTGACGCCGGCGCAAACCTACAGCCTGACGCCGGAACAGGCGGCGATGCTGCCTGCAGAGACCACATGCAACAGTTGGCGGCTGGGCGTGACGGAACCGCTCGCGGTCGCCGGCGCGCAGCTACACAGCCCGGCGCTGGCCGAGCTTTCCCAAGACGCGGGGGCCAAACGCGCCCTCTGGCAGCAGATTTGTCATCATGAACACGATTTCTACCCTGACGGCGGCCGACCTGGCCACGGCCTTCAACATTGAGCAAGCCAGCCACGCTTTCCCCTGGACGGAAACCACCTTCGCCAGCAATCAGGGCGATCGCTACCTTAACCTGAAGCTGAGCGCCGATGGGGAGATGGCGGGATTCGCCATCACGCAGATCGTGCTGGACGAAGCCACGCTGTTCAACATCGCCATTCATCCGCAGCACCAGCGCCGGGGCTTTGGCCGCCTGCTGCTCAACGCGTTGATCGAACAGCTGGAGAGCCGCGGCGTGGTCACGCTGTGGCTGGAGGTGCGCGCCTCCAACCAGGCGGCGATCGCGCTGTATGAAGATCTCGGTTTCAACGAAGTCACCGTGCGCCGCAATTATTACCCGAGCGCCCACGGCCGCGAAGACGCGATCGTGATGGCGCTGCCGCTGGCGTAATCAGCCCGGCCGGAAAAAGCATTGATTGTCACCGGTTGGCAAATCGGCGAAAATGCCCGGCTGTTATCTTTTATTCACCGCTTTGCCCGGCGCCGCGATCGGCGCGTTCTGATGATGTCGCAGGGCGGACTAACCGTAGAACCTGAAAACCATGTCTCCTAGTGAATTTGCCCGCGAAGTCTCCAAAAGAAGAACTTTCGCCATCATCTCGCACCCCGATGCCGGTAAGACCACCATTACCGAAAAAGTGCTGCTGTTCGGACAGGCGATCCAGACCGCCGGTACGGTAAAAGGCCGCGGCTCCAGCCAGCACGCCAAATCCGACTGGATGGAAATGGAAAAGCAGCGTGGGATCTCGATCACCACCTCGGTGATGCAGTTCCCGTATCGCGACAGCCTGGTCAACCTGCTGGACACCCCGGGGCACGAAGACTTCTCCGAAGATACTTACCGTACCCTGACCGCCGTCGACTGCTGTCTGATGGTGATCGACGCCGCCAAGGGCGTTGAGGATCGCACCCGCAAACTGATGGAAGTCACCCGTTTGCGCGACACGCCGATCCTGACCTTCATGAACAAACTGGACCGCGACATCCGCGATCCGATGGAAGTGATGGACGAAGTTGAGCGTGAACTGAAGATCGCCTGCTCGCCCATCACCTGGCCGATCGGCTGCGGCAAGCTGTTCAAAGGCGTTTACCACCTGTACAAGGATGAAACCTACCTGTATCAGACCGGTAAAGGCCACACCATTCAGGAAGTGCGCATCGTCAAAGGCCTGAATAACCCGGAACTGGATGTCGCCGTGGGCGAAGATCTGGCGGCGCAGCTGCGCGATGAGCTGGAACTGGTGCAGGGCGCTTCCCATGAGTTCGATCAGGAGGCTTTCCTGAGCGGCGAACTGACCCCGGTGTTCTTCGGTACCGCACTCGGCAACTTCGGCGTGGATCACATGCTGGACGGCCTGGTGGCCTGGGCGCCGGCGCCGATGCCGCGCAAAACCGACACCCGCGAAGTGACGGCGGCGGAAGAGAAATTCACCGGCTTCGTGTTCAAGATCCAGGCCAACATGGATCCGAAGCACCGCGACCGCGTGGCCTTTATGCGTGTGGTGTCCGGCCGTTATGAGAAGGGCATGAAGCTGCGCCAGGTGCGCACCGGCAAAGACGTGGTGATCTCCGATGCGCTGACCTTTATGGCCGGCGACCGTTCGCACGTGGAAGAAGCCTACCCGGGCGACATCATCGGTCTGCACAACCATGGCACCATCCAGATCGGCGATACCTTCACCCAGGGTGAAGACATGAAGTTCACCGGCATCCCGAACTTCGCGCCGGAACTGTTCCGTCGCATTCGCCTGCGCGATCCGCTGAAGCAGAAACAGCTGCTGAAGGGGCTGGTGCAGCTGTCCGAAGAGGGCGCGGTGCAGGTGTTCCGCCCGATCGCCAACAACGATCTGATCGTCGGCGCGGTCGGCGTGCTGCAGTTCGACGTGGTGGTGGCGCGCTTGAAGAGCGAGTACAACGTGGAAGCGCTGTATGAGTCGGTCAACGTGTCGACCGCGCGCTGGGTCGAGTGCGACGACGTGAAGAAGTTCGAAGAGTTCAAGCGCAAGAACGAGATCAACCTGGCGCTGGACGGTGGGGACAACCTGTCCTACATCGCGCCGACCATGGTGAACCTCAACCTGACGCAGGAACGCTATCCTGACGTGACCTTCCGCAAAACCCGCGAACACTGATAAATCGGCAGGGCGCCCGGTGCGCCCTGCCAACCTCCCTCATCCTCACTCCGCTAATTAATAAAACTTCCTCACCTTTTATGCCGAAAACCGATATCGCCAGGCAGCGTTCGTTAGGCCTGCGTTTTCCGCCGCATGGTCTATCTTTAACGAGATGTCCGCACATTGCTTGAGAGTAAATCACTGTAATACGCTGATTGTTTGGTGAATTATTCTGATGTGTTGCCGATAGGCGACAGTATGTTTCCTTAAATATCAATGAGATGACTGTTTTACCGTTTCGTGTCACTTAGTCTGTCGTCAATAGGCGACAGTTTTTTGATTAAAAATCCGACTCAATGCTTTTTTTGTTTGATTTTTAAGGTGTTTATGGAGTTGGCACGGCGGTTGCAATATTCCTGTCGTGAACGCTTAATCGTATAGCGATGATGAAGTATTTACCGAGAGGCCGCGTGAAGGCGGCTGAAGGGTTCCGGCGCTCTGGCGCTGGGGCCCCCAACAAAAGGAAGAGATCGATGAAAAAGACCAAATTTGCACACTCGCTGATGGCTGTTGTTTTGGGTTCTGCTTTGGTGAGCGGCACTGCGCTGGCTGAAGACAGTCTGCTCAACAAGGCGTCTAACGCCGCGGACAGTGCCGGTGCCAAAATCGATAGCTCCATGAAAAAAGTTGACGGTTACATGGATGACAGCGCGATAACGGCTAAAGTTAAAAGTGCGTTGGTGGACGATAAAACCATCAAAAGCACTGACATTTCGGTGAAAACCGAAAAAGGCACCGTGATCCTGAGCGGGTTTGTCGGCAGCCAGGCGCAGGCGGAGCATGCGGTTGCGGTTGCCGGTAAGGTGGAAGGCGTCAAAACCGTCAGCGACAAGCTGCACGTGAAAGATGAAGCCAACCAGTCGATCAAATCGTATGCCGGCGACACCGCCACCACCAGCGAGCTGAAAGCCAAGCTGCTGGCCGATGACATCGTGCCGTCGCGCAATGTGAAAGTGGAAACCACCGATGGCGTGGTGCAGCTTTCCGGTGAGGTGAAAACGCAGGCGCAGTCTGAGCGTGCCGAAAGCATCGCCAAGGCTATCGACGGCGTGAAAAGCGTGAAAAACGACCTGGTGGTCAAGCCGTAATCCCGCCAGGCGCCCGTAACAAGTAACAACAAGCCGCATCTGTCGGGCCGTGAAGGCGGCCCGACGTGTACCACCAAAAAAAGAAACTGATTTGCCGTCGATGTCCCGTTGTCGGGGCGGTAGACGGCAGCGAATTTTTTCACAATGGTAAGGAGAAGCTTATGTTTCGTTGGGGCATTATCTTTTTAGTCATCGCGCTTATCGCTGCGGCACTGGGGTTCGGTTCGCTGGCGGGCACCGCCGCCTGGGCCGCCAAAGTCGTGTTCGTTGTCGGCATCATCCTGTTCCTGGTCAGCCTGTTCACCGGCCGTCGGCGCCCTTAGCCAGCCGGCATTTTCCTGCAAACTGTAACAAAGCTTAATTCCTTTTCTCACCTCGGGGAGGGCCGGCCATGAACAGCGACATTATCGTCGGGCGCTGGAAACAGCTGAAAGGTCAGGTATGGCAGGCGTGGGCCGAATGGTCCGGCAGCGATGGTGCCTGGTTGGCCGGCAGCAATGATTTCCTCGTCGGCGTGCTGCAAGAGGATTACGGAAGAGAGCGAGACGCGGTATCCTCGGAGAAAACGTCTCACTGAGGATGCCAAGTTGGGATACAGAATACCCATCACGCTCGGCAATATAGAACCGCTGGCGTCTAAACCCTTTCGGCCAGGCAAGATGGCGTTGGTCTGCGAAGGCGGCGGCCAGCGCGGCATTTTCACCGCCGGCGTGCTGGACGAGTTCCAGCGCGCGGGCTTTAACCCTTTCGATCTGCTGATTGGCACGTCGGCCGGCGCGCAAAATCTGTCCGCCTATATCTGCGGGCAGATGGGCTACGCGCGCCGGGTGATCACCCGTTACACCACCTCGGCCCAGTTCTTCAATCCGCTGCGCTTCGTGCGCGGCGGGCATCTGATCGATCTCGATTGGCTGGTTGATACGGCGGCGGCGCAGATGCCGCTGGCGATGGACGTGGCGGAACAGCATTTTATCGACGGGCGCGAATTCCTGCTGTGCGCCTGCCGCAGCGACGATTTCGAACCGGCCTATCTGCCGGCGCAGCGTGAACGCTGGCTGCCGGCCATCAAGGCGTCCAGCGCCATTCCCGGCTTTTACCGTCAGGGCGTGGAGTTGGACGGCGTCAGCTATCAGGACGGCGGCATCAGCGATGCGATCCCGGTGGAAGAGGCCTACCGCCGCGGCGCCGACACCATCGTGGTGATCCGCACCGTGCCTTCGCAAATGTACTACACCCCGCAGTGGATGAAGCGCATGGAGCACTGGCTGAGCGACAGCAGCCTGCAGCAGATGGTGCGCATCCTGCAGCATCATGAGCAAAGCTATCACCGCATCCAGCGCTTTATCGAGAAGCCGCCGGGCAAGCTGCGCATCTTCGAGATCTTCCCGCCTAAGCCGCTGGCCAGCAATGCGCTGGGCAGCCGACTGGGGGCGCTCAATCAGGATTATCACCTGGGGCGCCGCTGCGGCCGCTACTTCCTGGCCACCGTCGGCCAGTGGATGGCGCAGCAGGAACCGGACGGTATCAAGGTGCAAAAATCGTTGTCGCGCCGCCTGATCCAGCCGGAGAACGTCAGAATGCCTTCGCCGATCGTGACCGACATCGCCATGTCGCCCGATCTCACGGCGCAGCCGGAGGCTGCGGTGGCGGCGCCGAAGCTCATTCTGCCGGGCGATCTGCCGCCGGGTGAAGGGGGCGCGCTGTGAGCTACGCCTTTACCGACACCCACTGCCATTTCGATTTCCCGCCCTTTACCGGACATGAGGCCGAGAGCCTGACGCGGGCGGCAAGCGCCGGCGTGCAGCGCATCATCGTCCCGACGGTTACCGCCGATCGCTTCACGCGGGTGCTGCGGCTGGCGCAGGATCACGCGCCGCTGTTCGCCGCGTTGGGGCTGCACCCGCTGTATATCGCGCAGCATCATGAGCCGCAGCTGGAACAGCTGGCGGCGCTGTTGGCCGAACGGCCGCGCAAGCTGGTGGCGGTGGGGGAGATCGGGCTCGATCTGTATATGGACAACCCGCAGTTCGAGCGCCAGCAAAGCGTGCTGCTGGCCCAACTGAGGCTGGCGAAACAGCATGACCTGCCGGTGATCCTGCACTCGCGGCGTACCCACGATCAGCTGGCCGCGGCGCTGCGGCGCATGCAGCTGCCGCGTCGCGGCGTGGTGCACGGCTTCGCCGGCAGCCTGTCGCAGGCGCAGGCGTTTATCCGCCTCGGCTATTACATCGGCGTGGGCGGCACCATCACCTATGAGCGGGCGCAGAAAACGCGCGGCGTGATGGCGCAGCTGCCGCTTGAGGCGCTGCTGCTGGAGACGGATGCGCCGGACATGCCGCTGGCCGGTTATCAGGGGCAGCCGAATCGCCCCGAGCGTGCCGCCGAGGTGTTTCACGCGCTGTGCGAGCTGCGGCCGGAACCGGCCGACGAGATCGCCGCTCATCTGCAACGCAATACCCAGTCACTGTTTGCCATGCCGGATTGATGAGCTTATAACGTGACTTGTGTCACGTTATAGGATTTTCATTTGCGTCTCGTTGTATACATTTGTGACATAAATCGGTGCGAGGGTGACCTCGCTCAGTATAATCCCCCCGAAACTCTCCAATAGCAGACCTCTCTTCATGAGCAGGGATGTATTTTATTTTTTGCAACAGGGAAACTTTGCATGCAACTCATCATGAGTCTGGTCGGTATGGCGGTGCTGATCGCCATTGCGGTGCTGCTCTCCAGCAACCGTCGGGCCATCAAATTGCGCACCGTGGTGTGGGCGTTCATCATTCAGGTCGGCATCGGCGCGCTGGTGCTGTACGTGCCGCTGGGCCGCAGCATTCTCGGCAGTATGTCTAACGGCGTGGCAAACGTTATCGCCTACGGCAATCAGGGCATTTCGTTCATCTTCGGCGGGCTGGTGTCCGACAAGATGTTCGAGGTGTTCGGCGGCGGCGGCTTCGTATTCGCGCTGCGCGTCCTGCCGGTGATCGTGTTCTTCTCCTCGCTGATTGCGGTGCTGTACTACCTCGGCATCATGCAGTTGGTGATCCGCGTGTTGGGCGGCGGCCTGCACAAGCTGCTGGGCACCTCGCGCACCGAATCGCTGTCGGCGACCGCCAACATTTTCGTTGGCCAGACCGAAGCGCCGCTGGTGGTACGCCCCTATATCGCCACCATGAGCCAGTCAGAACTGTTCGCCGTGATGTGCGGCGGCCTGGCCTCGGTAGCCGGTTCGGTGTTGGCGGGGTACGCGCAGATGGGCGTGCCGCTGGAATATCTGATCGCCGCGTCCTTCATGGCCGCGCCGGGCGGGCTGCTGTTCGCCAAGCTGATGGTGCCGGAAACCGAGCAGACCCACGATAAAGACGATGCGATGAAGCTGATCGCCGAAGAGGATCGTCCGGCCAACGTGATCGATGCGGCGGCTTCCGGCGCGGCTTCCGGCATGCAGCTGGCGCTGAACGTCGGTGCGATGCTGCTGGCGTTTATCGCGCTGATCGCTTTGCTTAACGGTATTCTCGGCGGTATCGGCGGCTGGTTCGATTATCCGCAGCTGTCGCTTGAACTGATCCTCGGCTGGGTGTTCTCGCCGATCGCTTTCCTGATCGGCGTGCCGTGGAGCGAGGCGATGACCGCCGGTTCGTTCATCGGCCAGAAGATCATCGTCAACGAATTCGTCGCCTACATGAACTTCGGCGCCTATCTGCGCCCGGATGACGTAGTGGCGGCGGAAGGCCTGCAGGTGCTGTCGACGCACACCAAGGCGATCATCTCCTTTGCGCTGTGCGGCTTCGCCAACCTCTCCTCGGTGGCGATCTTGCTGGGCGGTCTGGGCAGCATGGCGCCCAACCGTCGCCACGACATCGCGCGCTTCGGTCTGAAGGCCGTGGCGGCCGGCACGCTGTCCAACCTGATGAGTGCCACCATCGCCGGCTTCTTCCTGGCGCTGTAAGTCATCACGGAGCCCGCGACGGCGCGACCGATCGCGGGACTCCGCCTATACTCTAAGCAACGCGGGTGTTTGCCGCACCCGCGATCTTCAGCCGCTTCTTTAGCGAATTTGTGAACGATATCGCGTTATTTTGTGATGCTCTTCACATATAATTCCGGTCTGTTACAGTGCTATTTCATATAGTGTGACGATGAACGCGAATCGCCTCCGGCATTCGTGTTCAAATAGCTATTACTGGCCGGCCGCAAGGCGGGTGGCCATGTGCGGTGAGAAGGATCTCAGTTGCCGCCGCGGGAACGCCGTTCCCCAGCGCTATCTTCATGGAACCAAGTCCGCTCGCCAACACCCAGGTACTCAGTTGGAGAGTTTTATGACCGAATTAACCGCAGCAGCGCAACGTGCGCTGAACCTGATGGATTTAACCACGCTGAATGATGATGACACCGACGAGAAAGTGATCGCGCTCTGTCGTCAGGCCAACAGCCCGGCCGGCCACACGGCGGCCATCTGCATCTACCCGCGTTTTATCCCGGTGGCGCGTAAGGCGCTGCGCGAGCAAGGCACGCCGGACATCCGCATCGCCACCGTGACCAACTTCCCGCATGGCAATGACGATATCGACATCGCGCTGGCGGAAACCCGCGCGGCGATCGCCTATGGCGCGGATGAAGTGGACGTGGTGTTCCCATACCGTGCGCTGATCGCCGGCAACGAACAGGTCGGCTTCGAGCTGGTGAAACAGTGCAAGCAGGCTTGCCAGGCGGCCAACGTGCTGCTGAAAGTGATCATCGAAACCGGTGAGCTGAAACAGGCCGATTTGATCCGCAAGGCGTCCGAGATCGCCATCAAGGCCGGGGCTGACTTTATCAAGACCTCCACCGGCAAGGTGCCTGTCAACGCCACCCTGGAGAGCGCCGAGCTGATGATGTCGGTGATCCGCGATCTGGGCGTGGCAAAGACGGTGGGCTTCAAGCCGGCCGGCGGCGTGCGCACCGCGGAAGACGCGCTGCATTATCTGCAACTTGCCGATCGTATTCTGGGCGAGGGGTGGGCCGATGCGCGGCATTTCCGCTTTGGCGCTTCCAGCCTGCTGGCCAGCTTGCTGACCGCGCTGGGCCACCAGACCCAGACCGCCGGCGGCGGCTACTGATCGATTTCGTTGGCGGGCGCCAGGCGCGCCCGTCTGCACCGACTCTCGGCGACACAGGGGGATGCCTTGTTCCTGGCTCAAGAAATTATTCGTAAGAAACGCGACGGCCAGCCGTTAAGCGAAGCGGAAATCCGCTTTTTCATCAACGGTATTCGCGACAATGTGGTGTCGGAAGGGCAGATCGCCGCGCTGGCGATGACCATTTATTTCCATGACATGAGCATGCCGGAGCGCGTGGCGCTCACCATGGCGATGCGCGATTCCGGCACCGTGCTGGACTGGAAGAGTTTGGCGCTGAACGGCCCGATCGTCGACAAGCATTCGACCGGCGGCGTGGGCGACGTGACCTCGCTGATGCTCGGCCCGATGGTGGCGGCCTGCGGCGGCTATGTGCCGATGATCTCCGGCCGCGGCCTGGGTCATACCGGCGGCACGCTGGACAAACTGGAAGCCATTCCGGGCTTCAATATTTTCCCGGACGATAACGCCTTCCGTAAAATCATTCAGGACGTCGGCGTGGCGATCATCGGCCAGACCAGCTCGCTGGCGCCGGCGGACAAACGTTTTTACGCCACCCGCGACATCACCGCCACCGTGGATTCTATCCCGCTGATCACTGCCTCCATTCTGGCCAAGAAACTGGCGGAAGGGCTGGATGCGCTGGTGATGGACGTGAAGGTCGGTTCCGGCGCCTTTATGCCGACCTATGCCCTGTCGCAAGATTTGGCGCAGGCGATCGTCGGCGTGGCCAACGGCGCGGGCTGCAAGACCACCGCGCTGCTGACCGACATGAACCAGGTGCTGGCCTCCAGCGCCGGCAATGCGGTGGAAGTGCGCGAAGCGGTGCGTTTCCTGACCGGTGAATACCGCAACCCGCGCCTGCTGGAAGTGACGCTGGCGCTGTGCGTGGAGATGCTGCTGTCCGGCGGCCTGGCGAATGACGAGGCCGATGCGCGTGCCAAACTGCAGGCGGTGCTGGACAACGGCAAGGCGGCGGAAGTGTTTGGCCGCATGGTGGCGGCGCAGCAAGGGCCGATAGACTTCGTCGAACGTTATGATAGCTATCTGCCGGCGGCAACGCTGAGCAAGCCGGTGTATGCTGAAAATCCGGGCATCATCAGCGCCATGGATACCCGCGCGCTGGGCATGGCGGTGGTTTCGCTGGGCGGCGGCCGCCGCCGGGCGAGCGACGCCATCGATTACAGCGTCGGTCTGACCGAGGTGGCGCGCCTGGGTGATAAGGTGGATGCCCAGCAGCCGCTGGCGATGATCCACGCCAACGATGAAGAGAGCTGGCAGCAGGCGGCCGATGCGGTGCGTAGCGCAATGACGCTGAGTGACAAGGCGCCGGAAGCGACGCCGGTAGTGTATAAGCGCGTCACGGAATAACCCAAGAATCAGGAACGGCCGCGGCTTTTTCGCGGCCGTCCAAAGCGTGAGAACACGCAGGAGAGCACAGATGAAACGCACATTTATTATGGTATTGGACTCCTTCGGCATCGGCGCCAGCGAAGACGCCGATCGTTTTGGCGACCGGGGTTCCGACACTCTGGGCCACATCGCCGAGGTTTGCGCGCGCGGTGAAGCCAACGTGGGCCGCCAGGGTCCGCTGACGCTGCCTAACCTGAGCCGCCTGGGGCTCGGCAAAGCGGCGGAAGAGTCCACCGGCAACTTCCCGCAGGGGCTGGATCGCAATGCCGACATCATCGGCGCTTACGCATACGCCAGCGAGCTCTCTTCCGGTAAAGACACGCCGTCGGGCCACTGGGAAATCGCCGGCGTGCCGGTACTGTTCGACTGGGGCTATTTCAAGGACGAGCACAACAGCTTCCCGCAGGCGCTGCTGGATAAGCTGGTGGAGCGCGCCAACCTGCCGGGCTACCTGGGCAACTGTCACTCATCCGGCACCGTGATCCTCGATCAGCTGGGTGAAGAGCACATGAAAACCGGCAAGCCGATTTTCTACACCTCCGCCGACTCGGTGTTCCAGATCGCCTGCCATGAAGAAACCTTCGGCCTGGATCGCCTGTACGAGCTGTGCGAAATCGCGCGTGAAGAGCTAACCGAAGGCGGTTACAACATCGGCCGCGTGATCGCGCGTCCGTTCGTCGGCGACAAGCCGGGCCACTTCCAGCGCACCGGCAACCGCCACGATCTGGCGGTAGAGCCGCCGGCGCCGACCGTGCTGAAAAAGCTGGTGGACGAGAAGGGCGGTGAAGTGGTGTCGATCGGTAAAATCGCCGACATCTATGCCAACGTCGGCATCACCAAGAAGGTGAAAGCGGCCGGCATCGACGCGCTGTTCGACGCGACCCTGATTGAAATGGAAAAGGCCGGCGACAACACCATCGTGTTCACCAACTTCGTGGACTTCGACTCCTCTTACGGCCACCGCCGCGACGTGGCGGGCTACGCCGCCGCGCTGGAGCTGTTCGACCGCCGCCTGCCGGAGCTGCTGAAGCTGGTGAAAGACGAAGACATCATCATCTTCACCGCCGACCACGGCTGCGACCCGACCTGGCCGGGCACCGACCACACCCGTGAGCACATCCCGGTGCTGGTCTACGGCCCGAAAGTGAAACCGGGCTCGCTGGGCCACCGTGAGACCTTCGCCGACATCGGCCAGACCGTCGCCAATTATTTTGGCCTGTCGCCGATGGATTACGGTAAAACCCTGTTTTAATTCGTGAGTTTAAGGCGGTGGCGCAGTTGGCCGCCGCCTGACATACCACGGCTTATACGTTTAACGCTATTTAATACGATTTAAAGGAAGAGAATTATGGCTACGCCGCACATTAATGCTGAGATGGGTGATTTCGCTGACGTAGTACTGATGCCGGGCGATCCGCTGCGCGCAAAATACATCGCCGAAACCTTCCTGGAAGGCGCGGTGGAAGTGAACAACGTGCGCGGCATGTTGGGCTTCACCGGCACCTACAAAGGCCGCCGCATCTCCGTAATGGGCCACGGCATGGGCATCCCGTCCTGCTCCATCTATGCGCGCGAGCTGATCGCCGAATTCGGCGTGAAGAAGATCATTCGCGTGGGTTCCTGCGGCGCGGTGCGTGACGATATCAAACTGCGCGACGTGGTGATCGGCATGGGCGCGTGCACCGACTCCAAGGTGAACCGTCTGCGCTTCAAGGACAACGACTACGCGGCGATCGCCGACTTCGACATGGTGCGCAACGCGGTCGATGCGGCGGCGGCGCAGGGCATCCCGGCGCGCGTGGGCAACATCTTCTCCGCCGATCTGTTCTACACCCCGGATCCGGACATGTTCCAGGTGATGAAGAAGTACGGCATCCTGGGCGTGGAAATGGAAGCGGCCGGCATCTACGGCGTGGCGGCGGAGCTGTACGAAGAGTTCGGCTGCAAGGCGCTGACCATCTGCACCGTGTCCGACCACATCCTGCGTCACGAAGCGACCACGGCGGCGGAACGCCAGACCACCTTTAACGAAATGATCGTTATCGCGCTGGAATCCGTGCTGCTGGGCGACAAAGCGTAATACCGCGGCGGTCGTCGCCATGGCGCCCGCCCGTCAATCTATTCACTCCGCATGGCCGTTTTTGGCTAACGCTCTACCTTTCAATTGGATGTGGATCCCGTTGTTACGGACAATCTATTCACCGAAAGGACAAGAAAACGGCACGGACGCATTCAACGCCTGGCCTGAGTTACTCCTTCTTCGGCGCTTCCTGCTTTGTCTCCGGCGCATCCTCTTCGTCGTCTTCCACCGTATTGCCTTCTTCCAGTGGCGTGTTGGCGGTCAACAGGTAGGGCGACTGCTGCCAGCGGCTGCGGCGGTGCTGCAGCAGGGTGCGCGCCAGAATGATGCCGATCGCCAGCGCCAGCAGGATCATCAGGCGCAGCAGGTTGGTGGTGTTGTCCACCTGTTTGGATTCGGTCGCCAGCACGTGGGTGTCGAGGGTGATGCGGATAAAGCCGATCGGGCCGTCTTTGCCCTGAATGGATTCGACCAATTGGTGGTTGAAGTAGCTGCCGGCGCGTTTGCCGTCGAGCGACAGGCGATCGCGTATACTTATCTGTTCCCCGGCGTGGGAGACCAGCGTGCCGTCCAACTGATACACGCTGACGTCGAGAATGCGGCTGTGATCGGTGAGCTGCTTGAGGATGGCGTCGATGCGCGGGTTGTTGCCGTCGTCGTCCAGCAGCGGCGCCAGGCTGTAGGCGACCTGTTTGGTCAGCGTCTGCGCCAGCTCTTCCACCTGCTCGGATCGCGCCATTTGGTGACTCAGGCTAAAATAAGAGGCGCCCTGCATCAGCAGCACCAGCAAAGCCAGGCAAATCAGGATAATAGCGGTGCGGTGCAGGCGAAATTTCAGTTTAGCGCGAGCCATGCAGGTTCCTTGGGCATCGGGGACACTTTATGTTGCCAGAACCGCTGGCGATAGGATAGCTTGATGCGTCGTTTTATCATGCAGCGTTTTTGTCCATTCAGGAGTCAATGATGTCAAACAGTCTGACCTATTGCGATCTTCCGGCGGAGATCTCTCAATGGCCGGGTCTTCCCCTTTCGCTCAGCGGCGACGAAGTGATGCCGCTGGACTACCGGGCGGGCAATACCGGGTGGCTGTTATACGGCAGGAAGCTGGACAAGGCGCGCATTACCCAATTCCAACGCAAGCTGGGCGCGGCGATGGTGATCGTCACCGCCTGGGGCGTGGACGACTATCAGGTGGTGCGGCTGGCGGGCACCTTGACGCCGCGCGCCAAGCTGTTGGCGGCGGAGAGCGGGCTGGACGTGGCGCCGCTCGGCAAGATCCCGCACCTGCGCACGCCGGGGCTGCTGGTGATGGACATGGATTCGACGGCGATCGAGATCGAATGCATCGACGAAATCGCCAAATTGGCGGGCGTCGGCGAGCAGGTGGCGGAAGTCACCGAACGCGCGATGCGCGGCGAGCTGGACTTTACCGCCAGCCTGCGCCAGCGCGTTGGCACGCTGAAAGGGGCCGATGCCAACATCCTCAAGCAGGTGCGCGACGAGCTGCCGTTGATGCCGGGGCTGACCAGCCTGGTGGGCAAGCTGCAGGCGATGGGCTGGCATGTGGCGATCGCCTCCGGCGGCTTCACCTACTACGCCGAATACCTGCGCAACCGGCTGAGGTTGGTGGCGGCGGCGGCCAATGAGCTGGAGATCCGCGACGGCAAGCTGACCGGCGAAGTGCTGGGGCCGGTGGTGGACGCGCAGTTCAAAGCCGACACGCTGCTGCGGCTGGCGGAGAAGCTGGAGATCCCGCTGGCGCAAACCGTGGCCATCGGCGACGGCGCCAACGACTTGAAAATGATGCAGGCGGCGGGGCTGGGCATCGCCTACCATGCCAAGCCGAAAGTGTATGAAAAAGCGCAGGTATCGATCCGGCATGCGGATCTGATGGGCGTGCTGTGTATTCTCACCGGCAGCCTGAAACACGAAGTGCGATAACGAAAGATTGAGGTAAGACGTGGCAAAAGCGGCAAAACGGGCATTTGTGTGCAATGAGTGCGGGGCGGACTATCCGCGTTGGCAGGGGCAGTGCAGCGCCTGTCATGCCTGGAACACCATCACGGAAGTGCGTTTGGCCGCGTCGCCCGCAGCGGCGCGCAACGATCGCCTCAGCGGCTATGCCGGCGACGCCGGCGTCAGCAAGGTGCAGAAGCTGTCGGAAATCAGCCTGGAGGCGCTGCCGCGCTTCACCACCGGCTTTCTCGAGTTCGACCGCGTGCTGGGCGGCGGCGTGGTGCCCGGCAGTGCGATTCTGATCGGCGGCAACCCCGGCGCCGGCAAGAGCACCCTGTTGCTGCAGGTGCTGTGCAAGCTGTCTGAACAGATGAAAACCCTGTACGTCACCGGTGAGGAGTCGCTGCAGCAGGTGGCGATGCGCGCTCACCGTCTGGGGCTGCCGACCGGCGGCCTGAACATGCTGTCGGAAACCAGCATCGAGCAGATCTGCCTGATCGCTGAGCAGGAACAGCCGAAGCTGATGGTGATCGACTCGATTCAGGTGATGCACATGGCGGACATTCAGTCTTCGCCGGGCAGCGTGGCGCAGGTGCGGGAAACCGCCGCCTACCTGACGCGCTTCGCCAAGACGCGCGGCGTGGCGATCGTGATGGTCGGCCACGTCACCAAAGACGGCTCGCTGGCCGGGCCAAAAGTGCTGGAACACTGTATCGACTGTTCGGTGCTGCTGGACGGCGACGCCGATTCCCGCTTCCGCACCCTGCGCAGCCACAAGAACCGCTTCGGCGCGGTCAACGAGCTGGGGGTGTTCGCCATGACCGAACAGGGGCTGCGCGAAGTCAGCAACCCGTCGGCGATCTTCCTCAGCCGCGGCGATGAAGTCACCTCCGGCAGCTCGGTGATGGTGGTGTGGGAAGGCACCCGGCCGCTGCTGGTGGAGATCCAGGCGCTGGTGGATCACTCGATGATGTCCAACCCGCGCCGCGTGGCGGTGGGCCTGGAGCAGAACCGGTTGGCGATCCTGCTGGCGGTGCTGCACCGGCACGGCGGGCTGCAGATGTCGGATCAGGACGTGTTCGTCAACGTGGTCGGCGGGGTGAAAGTCAGTGAGACCAGCGCCGATCTGGCGTTGCTGATGTCGCTGGTCTCGAGCCTGCGCGATCGGCCTCTGCCGAACGATCTGGTGGTGTTCGGCGAAGTGGGGCTGGCGGGGGAAATTCGCCCGGTGCCGAGCGGCCAGGAGCGGATCTCCGAAGCGGCCAAGCACGGCTTCAAGCGCGCCATCGTGCCGCACGGCAATATGCCGAAGAAGCCGCCGGCCAACATGCAGGTGTTCGGGGTCAAGAAGCTGGCGGACGCGCTGGACGTGCTGGAAGAGTTTTATTAATGTCGCCGACGGCGAGCAAGATATGCTATTTTGTTTAGCATACTAAACGGAGGTGGCCATGCCGCAATTTGATTACCTGAAGACGTCCATCAAGCAAAAAGGCTGCACGTTGCAGCAGGTGGCGGATGCCAGCGGCATGACCAAGGGCTATCTGAGCCAGCTGTTGAACGACAAGATCAAAAGCCCGAGCGCGCAAAAGCTCGAAGCGCTGCACCGTTTTCTCGGGCTGGAGTTCCCGCGTAAAGAGGTTAAAGTCGGCGTGGTGTTTGGTAAATTTTACCCGCTGCACACCGGCCACATCTATCTGATCCAGCGCGCCTGCAGCCAGGTGGATGAGCTGCACGTCATTTTGTGCCACGACGAGCCGCGTGACCGTGAGCTGTTCGAAAACAGTTCGATGTCGCAACAGCCGACGGTCAGCGATCGCCTGCGCTGGCTGCTGCAGACCTTCAAGTACCAGAAAAACATCCATATCCACTCGTTCGACGAGCAGGGCATCGAACCCTACCCGCACGGCTGGAACGTGTGGAGCGACGGCATGAAGGCCTTTATGGAACAGAAGGGTATCGTGCCGAGCTTCATCTATTCCAGCGAAGCGCAGGATGCGCCGCGCTACCGCGAGCATTTGGGCATCGAAACCATTTTGGTCGACCCCGAGCGTTCGTTCATGAACATCAGCGGCAATCAGATCCGTCAGGATCCGTTCCGCTACTGGGATTACATCCCGACCGAGGTGAAACCGTTCTTCGTGCGCACCGTGGCGATCCTCGGCGGCGAGTCGAGCGGCAAATCGACGCTGGTCAACAAGCTGGCCAACATCTTCAACACCACCAGCGCCTGGGAATATGGCCGCGATTACGTGTTCTCGCACCTGGGCGGCGACGAGATGGCGTTGCAGTACTCCGACTACGACAAAATTGCCCTCGGGCAGGCGCAATACGTGGATTTCGCGGTCAAGTACGCCAACAAGGTGGCGTTTATCGATACCGATTTCGTCACCACCCAGGCGTTTTGCAAAAAGTACGAAGGGCGTGAGCATCCCTTCGTGCAGGCGCTGATCGACGAATACCGCTTCGATCTGGTGATCCTGCTGGAAAACAACACGCCGTGGGTGGCGGACGGCCTGCGCAGTCTCGGCAGCACCGCCGATCGCCTGGCGTTCCAGCGCCTGCTGGAGGAGATGCTGCGCGCCAACAACATCGAGTACGTGCACGTTGAGTCCAGCGATTACGAAGAGCGCTTCCTGCGTTGTGTCGAGCTGGTGCAACAGCTGCTGGCGGCGGACGCTGGCCGGCTGGCGAATGCGCCCGCCCAGCGCCACGCCGCAGGCGGAAAAAAATTAGCGTAATGTGCGATCGCGCGGCAGAAACGGCCGCTCGGACGCACATTTAACGGTTTGTTTAAACATGGTTCATTCGGTAGCGACTAAGTTAAGATTTTCTTTACAATAACGCTCAGAAGAAGACATGTCTTATCGCTTACTTGCTCTCTGGTTGGTCTGCTATGCCGCAGCCTGGACGCTGCTGACGGTTCATCTTGATCCTACCCTGCCTTACGACGCCGTCGAGGCGCTCAACTGGGGCCTCAACGGCGAGTGGGGCTCACCGAAAAATCCTTGGTTGGTCGGTGCGGCGATGCAGCCGGCGATCTGGCTGTCGTGGCTGCCGCTAAACGTTTACTGGTACGGCGGGCACTTCATCGCCATCGCCATCGGCATGTTGGGCGTCTGGCTGCTGGCGCGACGCCTGAGCGGCAGCACTTCGCTGGCCTGGATGGCGCTGCTGACGCTCAATCTGTCCGGCATCATCAATTTCGACATCATTCCCTACAACGACAACTACCTGTTGGTGATGCTGTGGCCGTGGATGGCGCTGTTCTTCCACATGGCGATTTCCCGTTCGGCCAACTGGTGGCCGGCCTTCGCGTTGGCCGCCGGTCTGGCGATGATGGCCAAGTATTCGACCTTCGCCTTCGTCTATTTCGCCGCGCTGTCGACGCTGTTCGTGCCGCAGATCCGCCGCTGCTATCGCCAGCCGCAGTTCTATCTGGCGGTGGCGATCTGGTTGGCGCTGGTGCTGCCGAACGTATTCTGGCTGTGGAACCACGACTTCGCCGCCTTTAAGTGGGTGGATTCGCAAGTCAAGATGCAGCTCAATCTCGACATGCTGCAATCGCTGCTGCTGGTGTTCTATCCGTCGCTGGTGCTGTGGCTGATCCTGCGGCGCAGCGGGGCGGTGCTGGCCTGGCCGAAAGCGTTGCCGATGCGGGTGTTGCTGTGGGTCTACCTGTTGCCGCTCGGCATCATTACCTTCTGGTTCTCTTTCAACGTCGGCGGCCGGCTGACCGAATGGCTGCAGCCGTTCTTCATGCTGGCGCCTGCGCTGTTGGTCGGTTGCGTGCGCCAGCCGCCGGTGCGTTCGCTGCGCGCGGCGACCATTGGTCTGATGTGCGCGGCGCTGGCGGTCTATCTGGGGTATGCCGCGGTGATGCTGGGCAACGTGCGCAACGCCGGCCAGAAAATGGTGGGTATCAAGGCGTTCAGCGCCGAGGTGGAGCGGCAGTGGCAGGAGCGGTATGGCGTTGAACTGCGCTACGTCGGCGGCGAATACCTGTCGCAGTGGATGACGGTGTACGCCGGTTCCCGGCCGCGAACCATTACGCGTTGGTCCAATCATACGCGGCCGAATATCTACAACGTCAACATCAGCTATCCGCAGATTGCGCAGCACGGCGTTGCCCTGTTCGGGCGGTTGGGGGAGGACTGCGCGCGCAGCGACTTCGGCGGCGAGTTGGCCCACTGGCCGAAGATGCGCCTCGATTGGCAGCAGACGCTGACGTTCCGCGCCGATCCGCATAGCGACGAGCAGACGCTGTGCGTCGGTTTCGTTCGTCCGCAGTAACGGCGGCGCGCTGCGCCGCCGCGATTCAGGCTCAGTAAGCGATAACCAGCTTGCCTTGCATATGGCCGCCGAGCAGCTGTTGATGCGCGGCGGTCAGCGTGTCTACCGACAGCCCGTGCAGGGTTTCGCTCAGTGTGGTGCTCAGCTTGCCCTCGTCCAGCAGCTGCGCCACCTGCTGCAGGATCTTGCCCTGCTGCGCGATGTCCGGGGTGGTGAACATGCTGCGGGTGAACATGAATTCCCAGTGCAGCGCGGCGCTTTTCAGCTTCAGCGCGTTTTGGTCCAGCGGCTGCGCGTTTTCGACGATGGTGCAGATATGGCCGAGCGGCGCGATCAGTTCGGCCATCGCCGGCCAGTGGCCGTCGGTATCGTTCAGACACAGGATGTAATCCACCTGCTCGATGCCCTGCTGCGCCAGGTTGCCCTTCAGATCGCGGTAGTCCACCACCAGATCGGCGCCGCGCTCAAGGCACCAGGCGGCGGATTCCGGTCTTGATGCGGTGGCGATCACTTTCACCTTGCTGCGCAGCGCGGCCAGCGGAATGGCCAGCGAACCGACCCCGCCGGCGCCGCCGATGATCAGCAGCGTCTTGTGCTCCGGCGCGTCCTGAATGTTCAGGTGTTCGAACAGCGCCTCCCAGGCGGTGAGGGCGGTGAGCGGCATGGCGGCGGACTCGGCCCAGTTCAGGCTGCGCGGCTTGTGCGCGGCGATGCGTGAGTCGATCAGTTGGTGACTGCTGTTGCTGCCGGGGCGGGTGATGTCGCCGGCGTACCACACTTCATCGCCGGGCTTGAAGCCGCTGACGCCGTTGCCCACGTCCACCACGACGCCGCTGGCGTCCCAGCCGAGAATGCGCGGCTGCTGCAGGCCGTTTTTCTGCAGACCGGCGTGCACTTTGGTGTCCACCGGGTTGACCGACGCCGCTTTCACTTCCACCAGCAGATCGTACTGGCCGGGCACCGGCATCTCCGGTGAGATTTCGATGAAATCGGCGGGGTTCTGCGGGTCTACGGCAATGGCTTTTATCGACATGATTGTACTCCTTTCAAATGATGCCCCCAGTGTAGACCCGCGACAGTGGGGTGATAAGATGGACAATATCTAACGGAGTGTTCGTTTAAGGTGAACAATGGAATTCAAACAACTGCAGGACATGGCGTTGTTCGCGCTGGTGGCTGAGTGCGGCAGTTTTACCGCCGCCGCGCAGCGCGTTGGGTTGCCGAAATCCAGCGTCAGCCAGCGCATCAGCCAGCTCGAGCAGACGCTGGGGCTACGGCTGCTCAATCGCACCACGCGCCAGCTGAACCTGACCTTCGCCGGTGAGCGTTATCTGGAACATTGTCAGGTCATGATGTCTGCTGCCGAACGTGCCGATCTGGCATTGCAGCGGCTGCGCGATAACCCGAGCGGCCGCCTGCGCATCTCGACGCCCGCCGGGCTGGGGGCGACCCTGGTGGCGCGGCTGGCAGCGGATTTTCAGCGCCAGTACCCGGACGTTTCGCTGGAGGTGTCGGTGTCCGACGCGATGGTGGATCTGGTGCAGGAAGGTTTCGACGCCGCGCTGCGCACCGGCAAGCCGCAGGATTCTTCGCTGATCGGCCGCCGTCTCGGGTATGCGCCGCGCTATCTGTTGGCCGCACCGTCCTATTTGGCGCAGCACCCGCCGATCGAACATCCGCAGCAGCTGCAGCAGCATCGCTGTATCGCCCACCGCGCCTGGACGGCCTGGAACCTGCGCTGCGGCGATGACTACTACCGTTGGCAGCTGCCGCTGGCGCACACCACCGACAACCTGCTGTATGCGCGCGAATGCGCCATCGCCGGCGCGGGGATCACGCTGCTGCCGGCGTTTCTCAGCCGCGAGGTGGTGGCGCAGAAACTGTTGGTGGAGGTGCTGCCGGCGTGGCGCGCAGAAGGGAATGAGCTATATCTGGTCTACCCGAGCCGCAAGCTGAATTCCGCGGCGTTGGCCTGCTTCATCGATGTGGTGCTGCAGCATCCGGCGTTCGACGACTACGCGCGCGAGCTGGCGCGGGAGTAAAAAAAGGCGCCGCATGCGGCGCCTTTCGTATTACTTGGCGATCTTCTTGTACTTGATGCGGTGCGGCTCGAGCGCATCGGCGCCCAGCGTACGCTTCTTGTACTCTTCGTACTCGGTGAAGTTGCCTTCGAAGAATTCCACCTTGCCCTCGTCCTGGTAGTCCAGGATGTGGGTAGCGATACGGTCGAGGAACCAACGGTCGTGCGAGATCACCATGGCGCAGCCAGGGAATTCCAGCAGGGCGTTTTCCAGCGCGCGCAGGGTTTCGATATCCAGGTCGTTGGTCGGTTCATCGAGCAGCAGTACGTTGCCGCCAACCTGCAGCAGCTTGGCCAGATGCAGACGGCCACGCTCACCGCCGGACAGCTCGCCCACGCGTTTGCCCTGATCGACGCCCTTGAAGTTGAAGCGGCCGACATAGGCGCGGCTTGGCATCTCGGTGTTGCCGATGCGCATGATGTCCTGCCCGCCGGAGACTTCTTCCCACACGGTTTTCGAACCGTCCATGTTGTCGCGGAACTGATCGACGGACGCCAGCTTGACGGTATCGCCCAGCACAATGCTGCCGGAATCAGGCTGCTCCTGGCCGGACATCATGCGGAACAGCGTGGATTTACCCGCGCCGTTCGGGCCGATGATGCCGACGATCGCGCCTTTCGGCACCGAGAACGACAGGTCGTCGATCAACAGGCGGTCGCCATAGGACTTACGCAGGTTGCTGACTTCGACCACTTTATCGCCCAGGCGTGCGCCAGGCGGAATGAACAGCTCGTTGGTTTCGTTACGTTTCTGATATTCGGTGTTGTTCAGCTCTTCAAAGCGGGCCAGGCGGGCCTTGCCTTTGGACTGACGGCCTTTGGCGCCCTGACGCACCCACTCCAGCTCTTTCTCGATCGACTTGCGACGGGCGGCTTCGGCGGACGCTTCCTGTGCCAGACGCGCGTCTTTCTGCTCCAGCCAGGAGGAGTAGTTGCCTTCCCATGGAATGCCTTCACCGCGGTCAAGTTCGAGGATCCAGCCGGCCACGTTATCCAGGAAGTAACGGTCGTGGGTGATCGCTACCACGGTGCCTTCGAAATCGTGCAGGAAGCGTTCCAGCCAGGCCACGGACTCGGCGTCCAGGTGGTTGGTCGGTTCGTCCAGCAGCAGCATGTCCGGCTTTTCCAGCAGCAGGCGGCACAGCGCGACGCGGCGGCGTTCACCGCCGGACAGGTGGGCGATTTTGGCGTCCCAGTCCGGCAGGCGCAGCGCATCGGCGGCGCGTTCCAGCTGGGCGTTGAGGTTGTGACCGTCGTGCGCCTGAATGATCTCTTCCAGGCGACCCTGTTCGGCGGCCAGCTTGTCGAAGTCTGCGCCTTCTTCCGCGTACAGCGCGTACACTTCGTCCAGGCGCTTCAGCGCGCCGACCACTTCCGCCAGCGCTTCTTCCACCGACTCACGCACGGTGTGTTCGAGGTTAAGCTGCGGCTCCTGCGGCAGGTAACCGATCTTGATGCCCGGCTGCGGGCGCGCTTCCCCTTCGATATCGGTATCGATGCCGGCCATGATGCGCAGCAGGGTGGACTTACCGGCGCCGTTCAGGCCCAGCACGCCGATTTTGGCCCCAGGGAAGAAGCTCAGGGAGATGTTTTTCAAAATATGACGCTTCGGCGGTACCACCTTGCCGACGCGGTGCATGGTATAGACGTATTGAGCCACGTTGCTCTAAGCCTCTCTATATCAGTATTTATAGGATGTCTGGCGGCATGAGTGTAGCCCGTTTCGATCTCGGATCCCAGACATCGCTCAGCGATCGCTAAGTATAACCGTTTATGCGCCGATAAAGGCGCATATTGGTGGCTTATGGCGTGACGACGATCGCGACGCGGCGGTTTTCCGCACGGCCGCTGGAGGTGCGGTTATCGGCAACGGGATCGCGCTTGCCCATGCCGCGGGTTTCGATATTGGCGCGCGGAATGCCGACGCTGGCCAGCAGATCGGCCACCGCATCGGCGCGGCGCAGGGAGAGCTGATCGTTATAGCTGTCTTCACCGTAGTTGTCGGTATGGCCGTCCAGGCGGAACTTGGTGATGCCGACGCTCAGCAGCGCACGGCCCATCTTCTGTACCGTCTCGGTGCTTTCCGGGTTCAGTTTGCCGATGTTGTTGCCGAACAGCACCTTATCCGACAGGCCGAACTCCCAGCCGTTATCGGTCAGTTTGAAGCCCTGCGATTGCAACAGCGCGACCTGCTCGGGTGTCAGGCCCTGCGGTTTGCTCTGGCAGCCGGCGAGCGCCAGCAGAGCGACGAACATCATCGTCAGCAGTGAAAAACGGCCTTTAAAAAGTTGCTGTATCATAGTCAAAATCCCTAGTTCAAGTGTTATAGCCGGGGCTCTTATTTATGTATAGCCAGCCGCCAGCCTCCGTTATAACGATGCTTTGCCTGATACATCGCATCGTCAGCTTCGTGCAAAAGACCCTGAGGCGTCGACGCGTGATCAGGGTACAGCGCAATACCGATACTCAGAGAGGTGATGACCGCCTCGTCGTTCGGCAGAATGACCGGTTGCGTCATGCAGTCGATGATGTTGTCAGCGATCTGCAAGACATCTTCCGTGCTGTGTACCGGCGCCAGCAGCACGGCGAATTCATCCCCTCCCAGGCGGGCGACCAGATCGGTCTCGCGCAGCTGCGCGCGAATGCGCCCGGCAATGGTGGTCAGCACTGCATCGCCTGCGGCGTGGCCGTAACTGTCGTTCACCTCCTTGAAGCGATCGCCGTCGATAAACAGCACCGCCAATTTCGCCGGCGGTTCGATATCGCCCAGCGCGCGGCTCAGCCGCCCTTCGAAGAAGGCGCGGTTCGGCAAGCCGGTCAGGCTGTCGTGCGTCGCCCGGTGAGCCAGCGAGTCGTTCTCCTGCTTCAGATGGGCCTGCCAGGCCTCCAGCTCGTCGAGCAAGCCGTTGAAATCGTTGCTGAGCTCATGCAGCTCGGCGATAGGCGCTGACGGCACCCGCAGGCCGAAGGTACGATCGCGGCGCACCGCATGCGCCACGTTGGCGATGTCGTCCAGCGAACTGACGATGCCGACCAGCATGCGGCGCGACAGCACCAGGGCGCACAGGGTGCTGAGCACCAGGCAGGCGATCATGCCGACCATGCCGCGCAACAGGAAACGCAGCAGGCTGCCGCCGTTGCCGCTCAGCCAGACCTGGCCGACCTGCTTGCCCTCGTGGGTGATAGGCAGAATGACCGGTTCGGGCAGCGCCCAGTGCGCGACGATCTGCTCCAGGCCGTGCAGCGGCCCATCGGTAGGATGGCGCCAGTTGGCCAGCATCTTGCCGTTGTTGTCGAGGATCCGTGCGTCTGATACCTCTTCGTTGGAGGATATCAGCATCAGCGCCTCGCGCGCGGCGGTGCGGTCTTCAAACACCACGGCGGCCTCGACGGTATAGCTGATGGAGCGCGCGATCAGGTGCAGGTTGTGATTGGCATAGGCGCGCAGCGCAAACAGCGCCACCAGCGTCAAAAAGATGCCGGCGGTGCCGACGGCGATCAGCGCCAGCCCAAGATGCACCCGCTGCAGCACTCGGCCCAGCGTCGGGCGCGCATTGCCGGAGCGGTTTCTACGCAACAGCCTCATAGCGGCGGCGCCTGTTTGCGTGCCAGCTGCAACACGTTGGGGTGAACGCGCACGCCGCTGCGCGCCAGAGCGTCCAGGTTGACTTTGAAACTGGCCTGGTCCCCATCAATCTGCAGGCAAAATGCGCTGCCGGCGGAGCATTCGCTATCGTTCTCGCTGATGCTGAGAATGGAGTTGCCGGAAATACGCTGCATGAAATTTTGTCTCTGCGCGGCGGTGATGTTCCCTAAGTAGATGACATCACAGCCGGTACTCAGCGTTGGGCTATCGAACGGCACGCGCTCGGCTTTAATCGGACGCGGCGCGCTCAGCAGGATCGGATCAAACAGCCCTTCGGCATACTGGGTGGGTGCGGTCACGCACAAGCGGATCGGATTGGGTTCACGCGACCAGCGTGCGTAGCTGATGATGCCTACCACTACGGTCGTCACGGCGTGCGTGCGCTTTTGATAGGGATCAGCGGCGGCGTGCGCAGGCTCGGACAACGTCAGCAGCACCAACAAAACGATCAGCAGCAGGCGGCCGATATTCAGGCGTGCGTCAAGGAAGCCCGGTTCGGGGCTTTTTGCGCAACGCATCGCTATCGCGGTCTTATTCACCATCTTCACCCGCCATTCCGGCCTGATCCACTGCCCGCAGGCCGTGGCCTGACAAGGAAAAATCCGGCCCGCTTGAAGGGACAATCGTTTTGCTGAAAGCTGTCAGTCGCACTGCCTAATGAACACTATCTAACCCATAATTGGCGCGGATTGTATTATAAGATGTCTTCGTTGGGCGCTTTATGTGCTGTTTTCTCGGAATTATCTTACTTATTTTTGATAGTATAAAAATGCCCACCCGGGTTTGCCACCGCTTTTCTGCAAAGTTGGCGCGTTTAGCCCGCTGTCAGGCGATTTGCGCAACGGTGGCGCCATATAACAAATCAAATAATGTGATGACTAATAATTAAAAAGTATTTTACTTCTCCAATAAGCGCCGGGGCAGCTAATAAAAATCCGGTGGCTGGAAATATCCCGCCGGCCTGATTTGTCAGCCAAAGTAAACGTTTTTACCTGGCCCGCGTCATGGCGATACACTTCTTCTTCTACAGTATTGAATGGATAAGCGATTGCGCTGTCTATGGTAGATATCCGCGTCCGGGCCGTGCGCCCGGCTTTATTTTGTCCCGCGGCGCCGTGGTGCGGCGGTCACCGGGGGAGCTGGGCGGCTCCTGCGGTATAACCAGTGAGGAAAGAGCGAGGATGGTCAAGGTGGACAAGCGACGGCTGTTGGCAATGGGCCTGTGTCTGACGGCGTTTTCAGGCGCGGCGCTGGCGGATTCTCTGGATGCGCAACGTCAGCGTTACCAGCAGATCAAACAGGCGTGGGATGGCAATCAGATGGACGTGGTGGCGCAGCTGATGCCGACGCTGCGCGATTACCCGCTTTATCCTTACCTGGAATACCGCGAGCTGACACAGGATCTGAGCCAGGCGGGGTTCTCCGAGGTGAACGACTTTATCAAACGCCACCCGACGCTGCCGCCGGCGAAATCACTGGTGCCGCGCTTCGTCAATGAACTGGCGCGTCGCGAAGACTGGCGCACCCTGTTGGCTTTCAGCCCGCAGCCGCCCAAACCGGTGGCGGCGCGCTGCAACTATTACTACGCCAAATGGGCCACCGGCGATCAGCAGGCGGCCTGGAGCGGCGCTGACGAGCTGTGGCTGAACGGCAAAACGCTGCCGGGCGCCTGCGATCGGCTGTTCAGCGTCTGGCGCGGCGCAGGCAAGCAGACCCCGCTGGATATTCTGGCGCGCATGAAGCTGGCGCTGAAAGAGGGCAACAGCTCGCTGGTCAGCAACCTCTACAGCCAGCTGCCGGCCGATTATCAGACCATGGGCAACGCCCTGGTGCGCTTGCAAAACGATCCGACCACCGTGGAAGCCTTCGCCCGCAGCGTTGGGCCGACTGACTTTACCCGCGCCGCTACCGGCATCGCCTTTGAACGCCTGGCGCGGCAGGATGTGGAAAACGCGCGGGCGATGATCCCGACGCTCGCGCGGCTGCAGAAAATGAGCGACGACGAACGGCTGGGGTTGGAAGAGGCGGTGGCCTGGCGCCTGATGGGCAGCGACGCTACCTACGAGCAGGCGCAGTGGCGCGATCAGGTGATTCTGCGCAGCCGTTCGCCTTCGCTGTTGGAGCGCCGGGTGCGCATGGCGTTGGGCTATGGCGATCGGCAGGGCGTCGCGACCTGGCTGGCCCGCCTGCCGGAAGAGTCGCGCAACAAGGATGAGTGGCGCTACTGGCGCGCCAGTCAACTGATGGACGAAGGCAAACGCGCCGAAGGCGAGGAGATGTTGCGTAACCTGATGACCGAACGCGGCTTCTATCCGATGGTGGCGGCGCAGAAGCTGAACGCCACTTATCCGGTGATGGTGGCGGTGGCGGCCAAGCCGCGCACGTCGCTGGTCGACGGGCCGGAGGTCGCCCGGGTGCGCGAGCTGATGTACTGGAATATGGATAACCTGGCCCGCAGCGAGTGGGGCTCTTACGTCGCCAGCCGCAGCCGGCCGGAACAAGAAGCGCTGGCGCGCTACGCCTTTGAGCAAAAATGGGCCGATCTGAGCGTGCAGGCGACCATCGTCGGCAAGCTGTGGGATCATCTGGAGGAGCGCTTCCCGGTCGCCTGGCCGCAGGAGTTCCGCCGCGCGACCGATGACAAGGGGATCACCACCAGCTACGCGATGGCGATCGCGCGTCAGGAGAGCGCCTGGAATCCGAAAGCGCAGTCGCCGGTTGGCGCTACCGGCCTGATGCAGGTGATGCCGCGCACCGCGCAGCATACGGTGCAGATGTTCAATATTCCCGGTTACGTCGGCCCGAGCCAGCTGTTCGATCCACAGACTAACATCACCATCGGCACCAGCTATCTGGAGTCGGTCTATCAGCAGTTCGGCCGCAACCGCATTCTGTCGAGTGCCGCCTATAACGCCGGCCCGTCGCGGGTGAACACCTGGCTGGGCAACAGCGCGGGGCGGATCGATCCGGTGGCGTTCATCGAAAGCATTCCGTTCTCTGAAACCCGCGGCTACGTCAAGAATGTGTTGGCCTATGATGCGTTTTACCGCTATCTGACGCACCGGCCGGCCAAGGTGCTGACCGACGCCGAGTGGCAGAGACGTTATTGATTTTGACGACCCTATGGTATGCTGCTGTACTAGTTAAATAGTATGGTGGCTGCCATGACGCAATTATCATTAAACGACCCCGCTCTTTCAGAACAAGGCAATGAGGATTGGCTGCGCTTCGTCGCGCTGCTGCAGAATTCGTTTGCGCAAGAACTGCATCAACCGCTGCTGCAGCTGATGCTGACGCCGGACGAGCGCACCGCGCTGGGCACCCGGGTACGGATCATTCAGGAATTGATGCGCGGCGAGATGAGCCAGCGCGAGCTGAAAAATGAACTGGGCGCGGGGATCGCCACCATCACCCGCGGTTCAAACAGCCTGAAAGCGGCGTCGCCCGCGCTGAAACAGTGGCTTGAGCAGCAGCTGCTGCACGATGCGCCCTAGCAGGCTCTGCGCTATTGCTGATAGATGTCGTTGTGGAACGGCACCAGCGCCAGCAGCAACGCTTGATGGTAAACGCTGGTGCGGCTCAGCCGGCCGTCGGTGAAGACGCCGATGGCGCCGCCCTGACGCTTCACCTCGGCGTTACCGGTGATCGCCGCCATTTCGCTGCCCAATTCGCGACCGGCGCGAATACCTTGTAAGATGACCTCCGGCAGCATCAGGCTCGCCGAGCGGGATTCACCGCGGATGTGCGGGTTCTCTATGGTCATCCAGGCGAAGGTCATATTCTCTTCAATCCCGGCTTCCACGCCGACCCAAAAATCGGCCTCGGGCCTGACCTGGCGCGCTTCCATCACGCGTTGACGCGAGCCGGTGCGAGTTTCGTGATTGCCTATCGGCTGCAGCGAGACACCGCTGGCGACGTCAACGGATTCAATGCGGTATTGGCCTGCGCCAAAGACGTCATCGAAGGCCAGTTGAATAGCCTTGATCTTTGCCGGGTTGGTAGTTGCAGCGACAACATGGTACATAACGGGTTTGATATCCTTCTGGCCGATACGCCGGGCAGCGGCAAAAGCGCCACCGGGCCGGGGATAAATGCAAATTTCACGCAGTATAACGGAAAACAAAAATGTTACAGGTATACCTCGTTCGCCATGGCGAAACGGAATGGAACGCGGCTCGCCGCATCCAGGGTCAGTCCGACAGCCCGTTAACCGCCATGGGTGAACACCAGGCCCGTCTGGTCGCCAGGCGCGTCAGCAAAGAAGGCATTACGCACATCATTACCAGCGATCTGGGGCGCACGCGCCGCACCGCACAGATCATCGCCAACGCCTGTGGCTGCGAAGTGATTAGCGATCCGCGTTTGCGTGAGCTGCACATGGGGGTTCTGGAAGAACGCCTGATCGACGGTTTGACGCCGCAGGAAGAGCAGTGGCGCAAACAGATGGTCGATGGTACTCCTGACGGCCGAATCCCTCAAGGCGAATCCATGGAGGAGCTGGGCGAGCGCATGCGCGCCGCGCTGGAGAGTTGCCTGATGCTGCCTGAAGGCAGCAAGCCGCTGCTCGTCAGTCATGGTATCGCGTTGGGGTGTTTGATCAGTACGGTGCTGGGGCTGCCGGCCTATGCGGAACGCCGCCTGCGCTTGCGCAACTGCTCACTGTCGCGCGTCGATCACCAGCAGAGCCCGTGGCTGGCTTCCGGCTGGATCGTGGAAACGGCGGGCGATGTCACGCATCTGGACATGCCCGCGTTGGACGAACTGCAGCGTTAACGCCGAATCGGGATCAGGTAATCGCACTTGATCTCGATAGGTGCCTGATGCGGACGGCGCTCGCCTTTCGGATAGAAGCGCTCGATGTCGTGCCCTTTGCGGCGCGTCAGCTGGAGCGCCGGCAGGCAGGTGCCGTAGACCGTCAGAATAAAGTCTTGCAGTCCCTCGGTGGGCCCTTCGTAGCTGAACATCGCAAACTCACCGCCCGGCAACACCAGCGGCTGGCCTTCCTGTACCTTGTCAGGCACCTGATCCGGCTCCAGCGCTGTGGTGTACAGCACTTCCTGTTCGTCGTCCTTCTCCTGGCTCGGTCGCGAGTGATGCAGCCCGTACAACACCGGCGGCAGGGTTTCGACGTCACCGAGGAACTGACGCCAGAACTGTGAGCGCAGTTCGGTGCGCACGGTGGTGATCTGTTCCAGCGTACAGGAGTAGCTTTGGGTCAGGCCGACCAGCTGCTTGTCCGGCAGCGAGACGAATTCCGGCTGCGGCAAGGTGAAGGCTCCCAGACGGATCGGCGGACAGATGCCGAATGCATTCCAGTCTTCGGCGCGGCGGTACAGCGCCGGCGTTTGCGCAAACTGTTTTTTGAAGGCGCGGGTGAAGGTCTGCTGCGAGTCGAAGCGATATTGCAGGGCGATATCCAAAATCGGCCGGCTGGTCAAACGCAGCGCGACGGCGGCTTTGGACAGCCTCCTTGCCCGGATGTAAGCACCGATGGCGTTACCGGTAATATCTTTGAACATCCGTTGCAGATGCCATTTGGAGTAGCCTGCCTTGGCCGCCACGTTATCCAGCGACAAGGGTTGGTCCAAATGGCTTTCCAGCCAGCTAAGCAGATCACGAATGATACCGGCTTGATCCATAGATCTTCCTCGTAAAGCTTGGGGGTAGGAACCCGAACTGTTGATTCGTCACGCTGGTGCTGCGCTATCAGACCGATCCATGAGCCATTATGCGTTGCACTCTTTGCCTCTGCCGCGCATGCCGCGCCAGAGTTGGATTGGGGTACACCGTAGTGGGCGCAAAGAAATAACGACGCCGCATCATAGCAATTTTTTTACTCCGCGACTCTCAAAGATTTTTGTCACGCTCTGTGCTAAAACGGACGGTGCGGACCCGTAAAAAACCGATTCCGTGAGCTTAGACATAAATAATGGCGACCGCCGAATCTATTTTTGCGGCAAGGTTATACCGGAGTTAAGTAAATGAAAAAAAGCTGGATATTTTTATTCGGTTTGGTTTGCGCAACCGTTGGCAGCGCGCAGGCGGAGCAGGTGGGCTCCGTTGATACGGTGTTTAAATTGTTGGGGCCGGACCACAAAATCGTGGTGGAAGCGTTCGACGATCCGGATGTTAAAAATGTAACTTGTTATATCAGCCGCGCCAAAACCGGCGGCATCAAAGGCGGCCTGGGGCTGGCGGAAGACACCGCCGACGCGGCCATTTCCTGCCAGCAGGTGGGGCCTATCGAGCTGAGCGACAAGATCAAAAACGGCAAGGCGGAAGGCGATGTGGTGTTCCAGAAACGCACCTCGCTGGTGTTCAAGAAGTTGCAGGTGGTGCGCTTCTATGACGCCAAGCGCAATTCGTTGATTTACCTTAGCTATTCCGACAAGGTGATCGACGGTTCGCCGAAGAACGCGTTGAGCGCGGTGCCGATCATGCCGTGGGCTGAGACGAAATAAAAAAACGGGGTTCAGCATGCTGAACCCCGTTTTCATGACGGCAGGCCGGAATTACTCTTCCAGATCGCCGCAGAAGCGGTAGCCTTCGCCGTGAATGGTGGCGATGATTTCCGGCGTATCCGGCGTCGATTCGAAGTGTTTGCGAATGCGACGGATGGTGACGTCCACGGTGCGGTCATGCGGCTTCAGCTCGCGGCCGGTCATTTTCTTCAGCAGTTCGCCGCGCGACTGGATCTTGCCCGGGTTTTCGCAGAAGTGCAGCATGGCGCGGAATTCGCTGCGCGGCAGCTTGTACTGTTCGCCGGCCGGGCTGATCAAAGAGCGGCTGTTGATGTCCAGCTCCCACCCGTTGAACTTGTAGCTCTCGACCAGACGGCGCTCTTCGCCGAGGCTGCCCAGGTTCATGGTGCGCGACAGCAGGTTGCGCGCGCGGATGGTCAGCTCACGCGGGTTGAACGGCTTGGTGATGTAATCGTCGGCGCCGATTTCCAGGCCGAGGATTTTGTCCACTTCGTTATCGCGACCGGTCAGGAACATCAAGGCGACGCTGGCCTGTTCACGCAGTTCGCGCGCCAACAGCAGGCCGTTTTTGCCTGGCAGGTTGATGTCCATGATGACCAGATTGATATCATTTTCAGACAGGATATTGTGCATCTCTGCACCATCATTGGCTTCATGAACAATGTAGCCTTCCGCCTCGAAAATGCTCTTCAGGGTGTTACGAGTGACTAACTCGTCTTCGACAATCAGAATGTGCGGGGTCTGCATATTTGCTACCTAAAATTGCCAACAAAATAGAAAATCGGAAGTACAGAAGTCTTTGTTTTCTTAGAGGAGGGCAGAGATAGCGCCACGTTCCCTCTCAGCAAATGACTAAAGTACGTAAACTCGTTCTTGATGCACTTTCCATCTCATGTCAACAAGATCGCTAGCCTGGTGGGGATGCTGTTCCCTACAACCCCTTGGGTGCCGAAACGGCGCATATCCTAACCCCATTAACAGCAATATAACAGCGCGTGCCGAATTCATCACCCAACAAAACTACGCTTTGTTGACATATATCAAATTCAATTGTAGCACGTTAACAGATTTGTGAAAAACACTTACAGAAATGCCAGTTTAAGTCACAGAACCTCAAATTCTGTGAACGATTCAGCATTATCCGGCCCGATAGGATACAATTATTCGCTTATTGATCATCGCGTTGTTTTAACTTATTGATAAATAAACACAGTAAAACATAAGCGCGAATAATGACTATTACGATGGGTTTATTAGCTCAACGAGCCGTTTAATCTTGTTTGTTGCTATTAACGCGTTTATTGTTACGTAATTGTAAATATAAGCGGGCGCTGCGCCATCGTCAAAAACGCAGGCCCGCCTTCGGTGGAAGAGTGATGCAGCTTCATATTGTTTTAGTGGCTCCGGCGCGGCCGGAAAATGTCGGCGCGGCGGCGCGCGCGATGAAAACCATGGGCTTCACGTCGTTGCGCATCGTCGACAGCGAGGCGCACCTGCAGCCGGCGGCGCGCTGGGTGGCGCACGGTGCCGGCGAGATCCTCGACGGCGTGCAAACGTTCGCCACGCTGGAACAGGCGCTGGCGGGCGTGGATTTTACCGTCGCCACCACCGCCCGCAGCCGCGCGCGCTTTCACTACTACTGTACGCCGCCCGAACTGCTGGAACAGCTGAGCGAGCGTAAGCAGTGGGTCGGCCAGGCCGCGCTGGTGTTCGGCCGCGAAGATTCCGGCTTGACCAACGAAGAGCTGGCGTTGGCGGACTTGCTGACCGGCGTGCCGATGCAGGCGGACTATCCGTCGCTTAACCTGGGCCAGGCGGTGATGGTGTACTGCTATCAGCTGGCTAGCCTGATGGGTGTCAATACGCCACAGGAAACGGCGGCGTCGGAAGGGCAGCTTAAGGCGCTGCGCCGCCGCGCCGATGCCTTGTTGAGCGCGTTGGAGGTCGGCGATGACCAAAAATTGCGCGACTGGCTGCACCAGCGCCTCGGCGCGCTGCAACAGCGAGATACGGCGATGCTGCATACGCTGCTGCACGACATCGAAAAAAAACTCGCCAAGTGATAGCGGCTCCATCAGACGGTTACCCAGCGTGATCCACTAGTAAATCGGCTTTAAGTTGTTTTTTTGTTCTGTCATTTTGCTTTTCACCTGTTGCATCGCGCATTACCGCCGCTGAACGGAAAATAAGCAAAAAAAAGAAATAGTTTGACTTGGGATAGCGATTGCTTTAACCAATAGAGGGGACAGAGTATTTCATGAGACAGACAGACAACATGCGCAACATCAGCCTGAAAACCACAATTATTACCACCACCGATACCACAGGTAACGGGGCGGGCTGACGCGCACAGGAAACACAGAAAAAAGCCCGCACCTAATCAGTGCGGGCTTTTTTTTCGGCTTAAATTCGGAGAGATCACACATGCGAGTGCTGAAATTTGGCGGAACCTCGGTGGCGAATGCAGAACGTTTTCTGCGCGTCGCCGACATCATGGAGAGTAATGCGCGTCAAGGGCAGGTAGCCACGGTCTTGTCCGCCCCCGCAAAGATCACCAACCATCTGGTGGCAATGATCGACAAAACGGTGGCGGGCCAGGACATTCTGCCGAATATCAGCGACGCCGAGCGGATCTTTGCCGACCTGCTGAGCGGGCTGGCGCAGGCGCTGCCGGGCTTTGAATACGATCGTTTGAAAGGCGTGGTCGATCAGGAATTCGCGCAGCTCAAACAGGTGCTGCACGGCGTCTCGCTGCTGGGGCAGTGCCCGGACAGCGTGAACGCGGCGATCATCTGCCGCGGCGAAAAACTCTCCATCGCCATCATGGAAGGGGTGTTCCGCGCCAAGGGCTACCCGGTCACGGTGATCAACCCGGTGGAGAAACTGCTGGCGCAGGGCCACTACCTGGAGTCTACCGTGGATATCGCCGAGTCCACGCTGCGCATCGCCGCCGCGGCGATCCCGGCCGACCACATCGTGCTGATGGCCGGTTTCACCGCCGGTAACGACAAGGGGGAGCTGGTGGTGCTGGGCCGCAACGGCTCCGACTATTCCGCCGCGGTGCTGGCCGCCTGCCTGCGCGCCGACTGTTGCGAAATCTGGACCGACGTCGACGGCGTGTATACCTGCGATCCGCGCACCGTGCCGGACGCCAGGCTGCTGAAATCGATGTCGTACCAGGAGGCGATGGAGCTTTCCTATTTCGGCGCCAAAGTGCTGCACCCTCGCACCATCACGCCGATTGCCCAATTCCAAATCCCTTGCCTGATAAAAAACACCTCCAACCCGCAGGCTCCCGGCACGCTGATCGGCAAAGACAGCACCGATGCCGATATGCCGGTGAAAGGCATCACCAACCTGAATAATATGGCGATGATCAACGTCTCCGGCCCGGGCATGAAAGGCATGGTCGGCATGGCTGCGCGGGTGTTCGCCGTGATGTCGCGCGCCGGCATTTCGGTAGTGTTGATCACCCAATCCTCTTCCGAATACAGCATCAGCTTCTGTGTGCCGCAGGGCGAACTGCAGCGCGCCCGCCGCGCGCTGGAGGAGGAGTTCTATCTGGAATTGAAAGATGGCGTGCTGGATCCGCTGGACGTCATGGAGCGCCTGGCGATCATCTCGGTAGTCGGCGACGGCATGCGCACCCTGCGTGGCATTTCAGCGCGCTTCTTCTCCGCGCTGGCGCGCGCCAACATCAATATCGTCGCCATCGCCCAGGGCTCTTCCGAGCGTTCAATCTCGGTGGTGGTCAGCAATGATTCCGCCACCACCGGCGTGCGCGTCAGCCACCAGATGCTGTTCAACACCGATCAGGTGATCGAAGTGTTCGTCATCGGCGTCGGCGGCGTCGGCGGGGCGCTGATCGAACAGATCTACCGCCAGCAGCCGTGGCTGAAGCAAAAACATATCGATCTGCGGGTGTGCGGCATCGCCAACTCGCGCGTGATGCTGACCAACGTGCACGGCATCGCGCTGGACAGCTGGCGGGACGAGCTGGCCGGCGCGCAGGAGCCGTTCAATCTCGGCCGCCTGATCCGGCTGGTGAAGGAGTATCACCTGCTGAACCCGGTGATCGTCGACTGTACCTCCAGCCAGGCGGTGGCCGATCAGTATGTGGACTTCCTGGCGGACGGCTTCCATGTGGTAACGCCGAACAAAAAGGCCAACACCTCGTCGATGAACTATTATCAGCAACTGCGCGCCGCCGCCGCCGGTTCGCACCGCAAGTTCCTCTACGACACCAACGTCGGCGCCGGTCTGCCGGTGATCGAGAACCTGCAAAACCTGCTGAACGCCGGCGATGAGCTGGTGCGTTTCTCCGGCATCCTGTCCGGTTCGCTGTCCTTTATTTTTGGCAAGCTGGACGAAGGGCTGTCGCTGTCGGCGGCGACTCTGCAGGCCAGAGCCAATGGCTACACCGAGCCGGATCCGCGCGACGATCTGTCCGGTATGGACGTGGCGCGCAAGCTGCTGATCCTGGCGCGCGAAGCCGGTTACAAGCTGGAGCTGAGCGATATCGAGGTCGAGCCGGTGCTGCCGCCGTCCTTCGACGCGTCGGGCGACGTGGAGCATTTCCTGGCGCGGCTGCCGGAACTGGATAAAGAGTTCGCGCGCAACGTGGCCAATGCCGCCGAGCAAGGCAAGGTGCTGCGCTATGTCGGCCTGATCGACGAAGGGCGCTGTAAGGTGCGCATCGAGGCGGTGGACGGCAACGATCCGTTGTATAAAGTGAAGAACGGCGAGAACGCGCTGGCCTTCTACAGCCGTTATTATCAGCCGCTGCCGCTGGTGCTGCGCGGCTACGGCGCCGGTAACGATGTGACCGCAGCGGGCGTGTTCGCCGATCTGCTGCGCACACTGTCATGGAAGTTGGGAGTTTAATATGGTTAAGGTGTATGCACCGGCCTCGATCGGTAACGTCAGCGTCGGTTTTGATGTGCTGGGCGCGGCGGTTTCGCCGATCGACGGCACGCTGCTGGGCGACTGTGTCAGCGTGGAAGCCGCCGAGACGTTCAGTCTGCAAAACGCCGGGCGCTTCGTCAGCAAGCTGCCGGCCGAGCCGAAAGAGAACATCGTTTATCAATGCTGGGAGCGTTTCTGCCAGGAGATCGGCCGCGAAGTGCCGGTGGCGATGCGGCTGGAAAAGAACATGCCGATCGGGTCGGGGCTGGGCTCCAGCGCTTGTTCGGTGGTGGCCGGGCTGATGGCGATGAACGAATTTTGCGATCGGCCGCTGGATAAGACGACGCTGCTCGGTCTGATGGGCGAGCTGGAAGGCCGCATTTCCGGCAGCGTGCATTACGACAACGTGGCGCCCTGCTATCTGGGCGGCCTGCAGCTGATGCTGGAAGAAGAAGGCATTATCAGCCAGGAAGTGCCGTGCTTTGACGATTGGCTGTGGGTGATGGCCTATCCGGGCATCAAAGTGTCCACCGCCGAAGCGCGCGCCATTTTACCCGCGCAGTACCGCCGCCAGGATTGCATCAGCCACGGCCGTTATCTGGCTGGCTTTATTCACGCCTGCCACACCCGGCAGCCGCAGCTGGCCGCCAAATTAATGCAGGACGTGATCGCCGAGCCGTACCGCACCCGGCTGCTGCCGGGCTTCGCCGAAGCGCGCAAGGCGGCGCAGGAGATCGGCGCGCTGGCCTGCGGCATCTCCGGCTCCGGCCCGACGCTGTTCGCCGTCTGCAACGACGGCGCCACCGCGCAACGCATGGCCGCCTGGCTGCAACAACACTATCTGCAAAACGACGAAGGTTTTGTTCATATTTGCCGTCTGGATACCGCAGGCGCTCGACTACTGGGATAACGCATGAAACTGTACAACCTTAAGGATCACAACGAGCAGGTCAGCTTCGCGCAGGCGATCAAACAAGGCCTGGGCAAGCAGCAGGGGCTGTTCTTCCCGCTGGAGCTGCCGGCGTTCGAACTGACCGAAATCGACCAACTGCTGGAGCAGGACTTTGTCACCCGCAGCAGCCGCATTCTGTCGGCCTTTATCGGCGAAGAGGTGCCGGAAGCAGCGTTGAAGAAACGCGTACAGGCCGCTTTTGAGTTCCCGGCGCCGGTGGCGAAAGTGACGGAAGACGTCTCCTGCCTGGAGCTGTTCCACGGCCCGACGCTGGCGTTCAAAGACTTTGGCGGCCGCTTTATGGCACAGATGCTGGCGGAAGTGGCCGGTGATCAGCCGGTGACCATTTTGACCGCCACCTCCGGCGACACCGGCGCCGCGGTGGCGCATGCCTTCTACGGCCTGAAAAACGTACGGGTGGTGATCCTGTATCCACAGGGCAAAATCAGCCCGCTGCAGGAAAAGCTGTTCTGCACCCTGGGCGGCAACATCCACACCGTGGCGATCGACGGCGACTTCGACGCCTGTCAGGCGCTGGTGAAGCAGGCGTTCGACGATCAGGAATTGAAAGACGCGCTGCACCTGAACTCGGCCAACTCGATCAACATCAGTCGCTTGCTGGCGCAGATCTGCTACTACTTCGAGGCGGTGGCGCAGCTGCCGCAGGAAGCGCGCAATCAGCTGGTGATTTCGGTGCCGAGCGGCAACTTCGGCGATCTGACCGCCGGGTTGCTGGCCAAATCGCTGGGCCTGCCGGTGAAGCGCTTCATCGCCGCCACCAACGCCAACGACACCGTGCCGCGCTTCCTGACCAGCGGCCAGTGGCAGCCGCACGCCACGGTCGCGACGCTGTCCAACGCCATGGACGTCAGCCAGCCAAACAACTGGCCGCGCGTGGAAGAGCTGTTCCGTCGCAAGGTCTGGCAGTTGAAAGAGCTGGGTCACGCGGCGGTCAGCGACGAGACCACCAAAGACACGATGCGTGAGCTGGCCGAGCTGGGCTATATCTCCGAACCGCACGCGGCCATCGCCTACCGCGCGCTGCGCGATCAGCTGCAGGAAGGGGAGTTCGGTCTGTTCCTCGGCACCGCGCATCCGGCCAAGTTTAAAGAGAGTGTGGAAGCTATCCTCGGCCAGGAACTGCCGTTGCCGAAAGCGCTGGCGTTGCGGGCCGATCTGCCGCTGCTGTCGCACACGCTGCCGGCCAGTTTCGGCGAGCTGCGCACGTTCCTGATGGGGCTGCCGGCCTGAAGTTCGGCAGGGTAAAATGCGAAAAGCCGTCTTGCGACGGCTTTTTTTATGCTTGTTCCGGGCGTTTGAACACCAGCTCGTTGCCCTGCGAGGCGGCTTCGTCGAAGGCGTAGCCTTCCAGGTTGAAGTCCGCCAGCTGCTCGCTGCGCGTCAGGCGGTTTTTGATGATAAAGCGGCTCATCAACCCGCGCGCTTTCTTGGCGTAGAAGCTGATGACCTTGAACTTGCCGTTCTTCTCGTCGAGGAACACCGGTTTGATCAGCGAACCGTGCAACTTGGCCGGTTTCACCGCTTTGAAATATTCGTCGGAGGCCAGGTTGACCACCACGTCGTCGCCCTGTTGCTCCAGCGCTTCGTTGAGCTTTTGGGTGATCTGATCGCCCCAGAAGCTGTACAGATCTTTGCCCTTCGGGTTTTCCAGCTTGATGCCCATCTCCAGCCGGTACGGCATCATCAGATCGAGCGGCCGCAGCACGCCATACAGGCCGGACAGCATGCGCAAATGCTGCTGGGCGAAGTCGAAATCGGCTTCGTTGAAATCCTGCGCCTGCAGGCCGGTATAAACATCGCCCTTGAACGCCAGCAACGCCTGGCGGGCATTGTCCAGGGTAAATTTCGGCTGCCATTCGCTAAAGCGCGCGGCGTTGAGCCCGGCCAGCTTGTCGCTGATGCTCATCAGGCTGGCGATTTGCGCCGGCGTCAGCGCGCGGCAAATTTTGATAAGCCGCTGAGATTTGTCCAGCAGTTCGGGCTGCGTGAAGCGTTCTGTCGCCAGCGGGCTTTCGTAATCGAGCGTTTTTGCAGGGGAAATAATAACGAGCATGGCCAGATCCTGTTTATCCAAGTGCGCATACTGTAGCAAAAAGCGCGGAAAAAAGGGGCAATCGGTCCAATAGGCGGGGCGTGCATCGCACACGCCCCGGAATACTCAGCGCGGCGGCTGCTTGTCGTCCCACACGCCCGGCTCCAGTTGCGATTTCAGCTCTGGGTAGCGGTTGGCATCGAAGGTCGGCAGTTTGCCCAGGCGGCGCTGGCGATGGTAATCGTCGGCCAGCTTCAGCGCCACCCGCGACAGCAGCAGGATCGCCGTCAGGTTGGTGATCGCCATCAGCGCCATGGAGGTATCCGCCATTTTCCACACCAGCGGCAGCTCCGCCAGCGCGCCGAACATCACCATGCCCAGCGCCACGCAGCGGAAAATCAGCAGGCCGCCCGGATGATTGTGTTCGAGGAACACCAGGTTGCTCTCGGCATAGGCGTAGTTGGCGATGATCGAGGTAAAGGCGAAGAAGAAGATGGCGATAGCGACGAACGGCGTGCCCCAACTGCCGACGGCGGTCGACAGCGCGCGCTGGGTCAGATCGATGCCGCTGATGCTGTCGGTCGGCTGATCGAGAATGCCGGAGGAGAGGATGATCGCCGCGGTGGCGCTGCAGATGACGATGGTGTCGATAAATACCCCGAGCATCTGCACGTAGCCCTGCGAAGCGGGATGCGGCGGATAAGGCGAGGCGGACGCCGCCGCGTTGGGCGCCGAACCCATGCCGGCTTCGTTGGAGAACAGGCCGCGCTGTACGCCCTGGGTCATCGCCTGGGAGATGCCGTAACCGACGGCGCCGGCCGCGGCTTCCTGCAGGCCGAAGGCGCTTTTGAAGATCAGCGCCAGGATCGCCGGCATGTGTTCGATGTTATGGCCAATCACCCAGAGGGCCAGCAACAGGTAGGCACTGGCCATCAGCGGCACCACCAGTTCGGCCACTTTGGCGATGGAACGGATGCCGCCGAAGATCACCACGCCGCTCAGCAGCACCAGACCGATGCCGACGTGCAGCGGCTGTAAGTGGAAGGCGACGGCGGAAGCTTGCGCGATGGAGTTGGCCTGCACGGCGTTGAACACCAGACCGAACGCGATGATCAGGAAGATCGAGAACAGCACGCCCATCCAGCGCATGCCAAGGCCTTTTTCCATGTAATAGGCCGGGCCGCCACGGTAGTTGCCGTTATCGTCTTTGGTTTTATAGAGCTGAGCCAGCGAGCTTTCCACAAATGAGGTGGCCATGCCGATAAACGCCACCACCCACATCCAGAAGATGGCGCCGGGGCCGCCGGCGGTCAGGGCGATGGCGACGCCGGTCAGGTTGCCGGTGCCGACGCGCGCTGCCAGCGTGGTGCACAGCGCCTGGAAAGAGGAGATGCCGGCGCTGTCGCTTTTATTGCTGTTTTTCAACACCGAGAACATGTGGCTGAAGTGGCGGAGCTGGATAAAGCGGGTGCGCAGCGTGAAGTAAATGCCGGTGCCGAGCAGCAGATAAATCAGCACCGACCCCCACAAAATGTTGTTTATAAAATTCATCAGGTCCGTCAATGGATCCCTCCTCTTATCGAAATTTAATGCGCACCTTGCAGCATCCACCGCAGGTGAAAAACATTGGCCTATTTTTTACAAGAGCTTAGCTGGAATCTGTCCGGCGTCAGTCGATTAAGATTTTTCGCAGATTAGCGGACGAATTGCATCAATTTTTTCGAATTTAACATAATTTATTCGGACAATAGCACGTTATTGCCTTTCCATCCGCTCGGTAATGGCGAAAGATATCGGCGTAAACGGTTGCTCGCCCAAGGATAAAACAGATGCTTGTGCGCCGCGGTTTTCCAGCCTTGCACCGGGCTTGGCGCATGTTATTATCAGGGTAGGGCATGGTTGAACAATGCCAAAAGTTCATGCACAAACGATGAGATAATGCCAACATGACCGACAAATTAACTTCCCTGCGCCAGCTGACCACGGTGGTTGCAGATACGGGTGATATCGCGGCAATGAAGCTGTATCAACCGCAGGACGCCACAACCAACCCTTCGCTGATCCTCAATGCAGCCCAAATTCCTGAATACCGCAAACTGATTGACGAAGCCATCGCCTGGGCGCGCGGCCAGAGCAGCGATCGCGAGCAGCAAATCGCCGATGCCGCCGACAAGCTGGCGGTCAACATCGGTCTGGAGATCCTCAAACTGGTTCCGGGCCGCATCTCCACCGAGGTGGACGCGCGTCTGTCTTACGACACCGTTGCCAGCGTGGCCAAGGCCAAGCGCCTGATCAAGCTGTACAACGAAGCCGGCATCAGCAACGATCGCATTCTGATCAAACTGGCCTCGACCTGGCAGGGCATCCGCGCGGCGGAGCAGTTGGAGAAAGAAGGCATCAACTGTAACCTGACGCTGCTGTTCTCCTTCGCTCAGGCTCGCGCCTGTGCCGAAGCCGGCGTTTACCTGATCTCGCCGTTCGTCGGCCGTATCCTCGACTGGTACAAAGCCAACGGCGACAAGAAAGAGTTCGCCCCGCACGAAGATCCGGGCGTGATCTCCGTGACCGAAATTTACCAGTATTACAAACAGCACGGCTACAACACCGTGGTGATGGGCGCCAGCTTCCGCAACGTCGGCGAAATCATCGAACTGGCCGGCTGCGACCGCCTGACCATCGCGCCTGCGCTGCTGAAAGAGCTGGCGGAGAGCGAAGGCGCGCTGGAGCGCAAACTGTCTTATACCGGTGAAGTGAAGGCGCGTCCTGCCGCACTGACCGAACCTGAGTTCTACTGGCAGCACAACCAGGATCCGATGGCGGTTGAGAAACTGACCGACGGCATCCGCAAGTTCGCCGTAGACCAGGGCAAACTGGAAAAAATGATCGCCGACCTGCTGTAATTCCCGCAGATCGCGCAGTAAAAAGGTGGCCTGAGCCACCTTTTTTTATGCCCGACGCCCCCGCAGGCGGGGGAAGCCCTTATACTCTCGGCAATGACAACAGAACGGGAGACGAACCCGTTCGAACCCCATCAGGCTGTAGAGGTTACGCATGGATATTTTACGTATTGGTTTGGTTTCCGTTTCCGACCGCGCTTCCGGCGGCGTTTACCAGGATAAAGGCATTCCGGCGCTGGAGGAGTGGCTGAGCGGCGCGCTGGCGACGCCCTTCAAGCTGGAAACCCGGCTGATCCCCGATGAGCAGACGCAAATTGAACAGACGCTGTGCGAACTGGTGGACGAAATGGGCTGCCATCTGGTGCTGACCACCGGCGGCACCGGGCCGGCGCGCCGCGACGTCACCCCCGACGCCACGCTGGCGATCGCCGATCGCGTGATGCCCGGCTTCGGCGAGCAAATGCGTCAGATCAGCCTACACTATGTGCCAACGGCAATTCTTTCTCGCCAGGTGGGGGCGATCCGCAAACAGGCGCTGATCATCAACCTGCCCGGCCAACCGAAGTCGATCAAGGAAACGCTGGAAGGGGTAAAGGATGAGCAGGGCAATGCGGTGGTGCACGGCATCTTCGCCAGCGTGCCTTACTGCATTCAGCTGCTCGACGGGCCTTACGTCGAAACGCATGCCGCGGTGGTAGCAGCATTTCGGCCAAAGAGCGCGCGTCGCGAGATAAACCTCTAAATTTCAGCGTTCTGCGACATCGGCCTCAGTCCGTCTGGTGTGAAAATAATTTGCCGCTATAGTAAGGATTCTTTTACAGAAAGCCTGCGGCTTTTACTTTTACAGCCTTTACCGACGGTGCCCTATGCCTCACGACACTAATCGCCGGCTGAACCGGCAAGACTACAAAACGCTGACGTTGGCCGCGTTAGGTGGCGCGTTGGAGTTTTACGACTTCATCATCTTTGTGTTCTTCGCCGCCGTGGTCGGCGATCTGTTCTTCCCGGCGGACATGCCGGAATGGCTGCGGCTGGTGCAAACCTTCGGCATCTTCGCCGCCGGCTATCTGGCCCGCCCGCTGGGCGGCATCGTGATGGCGCACTTCGGCGATCTGGTCGGCCGCAAAAAGATGTTTACCCTGAGCATTCTGCTGATGGCGTTGCCGACGCTGGCGATGGGCCTGCTGCCGACCTACGCCAGCATCGGCATCGCCGCGCCGCTGTTGCTGCTGCTGATGCGCGTGCTGCAGGGGGCGGCGATCGGCGGTGAGGTGCCGGGCGCCTGGGTCTTCGTCGCCGAACACGTGCCGCGCCGGCGCATCGGCTTCGCCTGCGGCACGCTGACCGCCGGGCTGACGGTCGGCATCCTGCTGGGCTCGGTGGTGGCGACGGTGATCAACACCACGCTCAGCCCGCAGAGCATTGCCGGCGGCGGCTGGCGCATTCCATTCCTGCTTGGCGGCATGTTCGGCCTGGTGGCGATGTACCTGCGCCGCTGGCTGCAGGAAACGCCGATCTTTATCGAGATGCAGGCGCGTAAAGCGCTGGCCGAGGAGCTGCCGCTGAAATCGGTGGTGCTCAACCACAAACGGGAAGTGGCGGTGTCGATGCTGCTGACCTGGCTGCTCTCCGCCGGCATCGTGGTGGTGATCCTGATGACCCCGACCTATCTGCAAAAGCAGTTCGGCATCGCGCCGGCCTTGACGCTGCAGGCCAACAGCATCGCCACCATCATGTTGATCGCCGGCTGCATCGTCGCCGGTTTGTCGGCCGATCGCTTCGGCGCCAGCAAAACGCTGGTGGTCGGCAGTGTACTGCTGGCCGGCTGCAGCTGGCTGTTCTATCAGACGGTGGGCGTGCGCCCGGAAATGCTGTTCGCCTGTTATGCTCTGGTGGGGTTCAGCGTAGGCGTGGTGGGGGCCGTACCGTACGTGATGGTGCGGGCATTCCCGGCGGAAGTGCGGTTTACCGGTATCTCGTTCTCATATAACGTCTCGTACGCTATTTTTGGCGGTTTAACCCCTATTTTTGTGACGTTGATCATGAAATTAACCCCGTTAGCGCCCGCTTACTATGTGTTGGCGCTGTCGCTCATCGGGCTGCTGCTCGGCTTCTACCTGCATCGTGACCTGAACAGCGAAGCCGGGGAGCGGCGAGCCGACTCCTACAGCTAAAAAAAAGCCCTGCAGTGCAGGGCTTTTTCATCAGGGGCGGGCGATTACGCCGTGACCGGTGAGGCCGCGACGCGCGCCGGAGCCGGTTCGCCAATCGGCAGCACGGTGCGGCCGTATTGCTCGTTGAGTACTTCGGCCATCGCCAGGTAAATGGCGCTGGCGCCGCAGATAATCCCTTCATAGCCGGCGAAGGTCAGCAGCGTGTGGTTGCCGGTGATGTTGCCGACGGCCAGCAGGGCGAACAGCAGCGTCAGGCTGGCGAACACGAACTGCAGCACGCGGTTGGCGCCCAGGGTGCCGAAGAACATGAACAGGGTGAAGATGCCCCACAGCGCCAGGTAGATGCCCAGCACGTGGGCTTCGGTGGCCTCTGCCAGGCCCAGACGCGGCAGCAGCAGCAGGCCGACCAGGCTCAGCCAGAAGCTGCCGTAGGCGGTGAAGGCGGTCATGCCGAAGGTGTTGCCCTTCTTGTACTCCAGCAGACCGGCCAGGATCTGGGCCAGGCCACCGAAGAAAATCCCCATGCTGATGATGGCGGAGTTCAGTGGGAAAAAGCCCGCGTTGTGCAGGTTCAGCAAGACGGTGGTCATCCCGAAGCCCATCAGGCCGAGAGGGCCGGGATTCGCCAACTTGTTGGTGTGCATAAGTCCTCTGCGATAACAGAAAATTAACGGAAACAGCGAATTAAAATCATAAATGGTCTGAATGGCCAAAAAATCGAAGTTTTCCACCAGAGCGCGCGCATCATAATGATCCCCGCAACCGGAAACAATGATCTGAATGACGATAAAAAAAGAAATTTTTTTCGCCTTGCCCCTTGATGCCGGGTTGGATGGCCCCATCTTATTTGCAACCGCAGCTGCTAACCGCGGGTCGCACTGAGATATCGGGCAGTTGAAAAGCAAAAAATCGCCCGCATATAGGTTAGCAACCTGACTGATTATGAATTTTTTAGTGGAGACGTTTAGATGGGCAAAATTATTGGTATCGACCTGGGTACGACCAACTCTTGCGTAGCAATTATGGATGGTGCCAAGGCACGCGTGCTGGAAAACGCCGAGGGCGACCGCACCACTCCTTCTATTATCGCATATACCCAGGACGGTGAAACTCTGGTTGGCCAGCCGGCTAAGCGTCAGGCAGTCACCAACCCTGAAAACACCCTGTTCGCCATCAAGCGCCTGATCGGTCGCCGCTTCCAGGATGAAGAAGCGCAGCGCGACAAAGCGATCATGCCGTACAAAATCGTCGAAGCCGACAACGGCGACGCCTGGCTGGAAGTGAAAGGCCAGAAAATGGCTCCGCCGCAGATCTCTGCGGAAGTGCTGAAAAAAATGAAGAAAACGGCGGAAGATTACCTGGGCGAACCGGTAACTGAAGCGGTTATCACCGTACCGGCATACTTCAACGATGCCCAGCGTCAGGCGACCAAAGACGCCGGCCGCATCGCGGGTCTGGAAGTCAAGCGCATCATCAACGAACCGACCGCGGCGGCCCTGGCCTATGGCCTGGACAAAGAAGTCGGCAACCGCACCATCGCGGTTTATGACCTGGGCGGCGGTACTTTCGATATCTCCATCATCGAAATCGACGACGTTGACGGCGAAAAAACCTTTGAAGTGCTGGCGACCAACGGTGACACCCACCTGGGTGGCGAAGACTTCGACAGCCGTCTGATCAACTACCTGGTGGAAGAGTTCAAGAAAGATCAGGGCATCGATCTGCGCAACGATCCGCTGGCGATGCAGCGTCTGAAAGAAGCCGCTGAGAAAGCGAAGATCGAACTGTCTTCCGCTCAGCAGACCGACGTTAACCTGCCGTACATCACTGCAGACGCGACCGGTCCAAAACACATGAACATCAAAGTGACTCGCGCCAAACTCGAGTCGCTGGTTGAAGATCTGGTTGCGCGCTCTATCGAACCGCTGAAAGTGGCGCTGAAAGACGCTGGCCTGTCGGTTTCCGACATTCAGGACGTGATCCTGGTGGGCGGCCAGACCCGTATGCCAATGGTGCAGAAGAAAGTCGCAGACTTCTTCGGCAAAGAACCGCGTAAAGACGTGAACCCGGACGAAGCGGTTGCCGTGGGCGCTGCGGTACAGGGCGGCGTGTTGGCCGGTGATGTGAAAGACGTTCTGCTGCTGGACGTGACCCCGCTGTCGCTGGGTATCGAAACCATGGGCAGCGTGATGACGCCGCTGATCACCAAAAACACCACTATCCCGACCAAGCACAGCCAGGTGTTCTCTACTGCGGAAGACAACCAGTCTGCGGTAACCATCCACGTGCTGCAGGGTGAGCGTAAGCGCGCCAGCGATAACAAATCTCTGGGCCAGTTCAACCTGGACGGCATCCAGGCGGCGCCGCGCGGCATGGCGCAGATCGAAGTGACCTTCGATATCGATGCCGACGGCATCCTGCACGTGTCTGCCAAAGACAAGAACACCGGCCGTGAGCAGAAGATCACCATCAAGGCATCTTCTGGCCTGAACGAAGACGAAATCCAGAAAATGGTGCGCGACGCCGAGCTGAACGCTGAAGCGGACCGCAAGTTCGAAGAGCTGGTGCAGACGCGTAACCAGGCGGATCACCTGATCCACGGCACTCGCAAGCAGCTGGAAGAAGCGGGCGACAAACTGCCGGCGGAAGACAAAACGGCGATTGAAGCGGCGCTGAAGGATCTGGAAGCGGCGGTGAAAGGCGAAGATAAAGCCGAGATCGAAGCGAAGACTCAGGCACTGGTGCAGGTTTCCGGCAAACTGCTGGAAATGGCTCAGGCGCAGCAGGCTCAGCAGGGTGCTGACGCCGGCGCGGACAACGCGGCGCAGAAAGACGACGACGTGGTTGACGCCGAGTTCGAAGAAGTTAAAGACAAAAAATAATCGCCCTTAAGCGGGCACGGGGCGGCCGAGGTGCCGCTCCCGGAAACCAGCACGGGCGTCGAGGCAACTCTGCGCCCGTGCACGCATGTTAAGGGTAAGCGAAAGAATGGCGAAGAAAGACTATTACGAGATTCTCGGCGTCAGCAAGACGGCGGATGAACGTGAGATCAAAAAGGCGTACAAACGCCTGGCGATGAAATACCATCCTGACCGCAACCAGGAACAAGACGCCGAAACCAAGTTTAAAGAAGTTAAAGAAGCTTACGAAGTCCTGACCGACGATCAGAAACGCGCGGCCTACGACCAGTATGGGCACGCGGCCTTTGAGCAGGGCGGCATGGGCGGCGGCGGCTTTGGCGGCGGCGCCGACTTCAGCGATATCTTTGGCGACGTGTTTGGCGACATCTTCGGCGGAGGCCGCCGTCAGCGCGCCAGCCGCGGTTCCGATCTGCGCTATAACATGGAGCTGACCCTCGAGGAAGCGGTACGTGGCGTCACCAAAGAGATCCGCATCCCGACGCTGGAAGAGTGCGACGTCTGCCACGGCAGCGGCGCCAAACCGGGCAGTTCGCCGGTCACCTGTCCAACCTGTCACGGCCAGGGCCAGGTGCAGATGCGTCAGGGCTTCTTCACCGTGCAGCAGGCGTGTCCGCACTGCCATGGCCGCGGTCAGATCATCAAAGATCCGTGCAACAAGTGCCACGGCCACGGCCGGGTAGAAAAATCCAAAACGCTGTCGGTGAAAATTCCGGCCGGCGTGGATACCGGCGATCGTATCCGCCTGGCGGGTGAAGGCGAAGCCGGCGAGCACGGCGCACCGGCGGGCGATCTGTACGTTCAGGTGCAGGTGAAGGCGCACCCGATCTTCGAGCGTGAAGGCAACAACCTGTACTGTGAAGTGCCGATCAACTTCGCCATGGCGGCGCTGGGCGGCGAGATTGAAGTACCGACGCTGGACGGCCGGGTGAAACTGAAGGTGCCTTCGGAGACCCAAACCGGCAAGCTGTTCCGCATGCGCGGCAAGGGCGTGAAATCGGTGCGTGGCGGCAGCCAGGGCGACCTGCTGTGCCGCGTGGTGGTGGAAACCCCGGTCAATCTGAACGACAAGCAAAAGCAGCTGCTGCGTGAGCTGGAAGAGAGCCTGGGTGGCCCGTCCGGCGACAAGAACAGCCCGCGCTCGAAGAGCTTCTTCGACGGGGTGAAAAAGTTCTTTGACGATCTGACTCGCTAACCTGCTGTTTCTGTTGGCTTATGTGCGAACCCCGGGCTTCTGTCCCGGGGTTTTTATTTGCGCGCCGAACCGCTAATTCCACAACGTAAATGTGACTTATTCGTGCTTTTTATTGGTTTTTTCGAGTTATTTAGCATTTATAAACTTATTTTTTCGAACTAAAACGCCCTCTATACTCACTTCATGACTGTGGTTCGCAGGGCGCTATGTCCTGCACAGATTTGGAGAGACGTACTGTGACTAACATCATTCGTCAATTTTTACGTCAGGAAGCCGCGGGCGGTATCATTCTGATCGCGGCGGCGATCGTCGCCCTGATCATGGCCAACACCCCGGCGCAGGGGATCTATCAGGCATTCCTTAACCTGCCGGTGATGGTGAAGGTAGCTTCGCTGGAGATCGCTAAACCGCTGCTGCTGTGGATAAACGACGGCCTGATGGCCATCTTCTTCCTGGTGGTGGGGCTCGAGGTCAAGCGCGAGCTGATGCAAGGCTCGCTGTCCGGGCGTGACAAGGCGGTGTTTCCGGCGATCGCCGCGCTGGGCGGCATGTTGGCGCCGGCGCTGATTTACCTGCTGTTCAACGGCGCGGATGAAGTTACCCGCCAGGGTTGGGCGATCCCGGCCGCGACCGACATCGCCTTTGCGCTGGGCGTCATGGCGCTGCTGGGCAACCGCGTGCCAACCAGCCTGAAAGTGTTCCTGTTGGCGCTGGCGATCATCGATGACCTGGGCGTGATCATCATCATCGCGCTGTTCTACACCCACGAAGTGTCGATGGTGGCGCTGGGCGTGGCGGCGGCGGCGACGGCGCTGCTGGCGGTGATGAACTGGCGCGGCGTGGGCAAGACCTCGCTGTACATGATAGTCGGCCTGGTGCTGTGGGTGGCGATCCTCAAGTCGGGGGTGCATGCGACGCTGGCCGGGGTGATTGTCGGCTTTATGATCCCGTTGAACGTCAAAAAGGGGCCATCGCCGTCGGAAACGCTGGAGCATGAGCTGCACCCTTGGGTGGCGTTCATGATCCTGCCGCTGTTCGCTTTCGCCAACGCCGGGGTCTCTTTGCAGGGCGTATCGCTGGAGGGATTGACGTCGCTGCTGCCGGTTGGGATTGCGGCTGGCCTGTTTATCGGCAAGCCGCTGGGGATTTTCCTCTTCAGCCTGCTGGCGGTGAAAATGGGCATCGCCCGTTTGCCTGAAGGTATCGGCTTCAAACAGGTGTTTGCCGTTTCGGTGCTTTGCGGCATTGGTTTTACCATGTCGATTTTTATCGCCTCGCTGGCGTTCGGCGATGCGGATGCGGCGCTCAGCACCTATTCCCGCCTGGGGATCCTGTTGGGCTCCACCACTGCGGCGGTGGTAGGGTATGGATTACTGCGTCTGGCGTTGCCGCGCGTGCGTTAATCCTGAATGTGCCCGGTAAGGGCACATAATAAAATGGCTGGTCGGAGCTGTACGGTATAAAATATGTGCAGCTTCGGCCGTTCTTCGTTGGGACTAATGGGGCTATACGTTGTCTGAAGCAGGGAAAGGAAGTTTGTCGCTCGTCACGGCACACCGTTTGCCGCTGCGAAACGTTGTTAAGGAGAGCCGCTCGTGAGGATGTCGCATATCAACTTTAATCACCTTTACTATTTCTGGCAGGTCTGCAAGGCCGGTTCCGTGGTCGGTGCCGCCGAAGCGTTGTTTCTGACGCCGCAGACCATCACCGGCCAGATCAAAGCGCTGGAAGAGCGGTTGGACGGCAAGCTGTTCAAACGCCAGGGGCGCGGGTTGGTGCCTTCGGAGCTGGGGCAGTTGGTGTTCCGCTATGCCGACAAGATGTTTATGCTCAGCCAGGAAATGCTGGATATCGTCAACTACCGCAAAGAGTCCAACCTGTTGTTCGACGTCGGCGTAGCGGACGCGCTGTCGAAGCGGCTGGTCAGCCAGGTATTGGAAACGGCGGTGGTGGTGGACAACGAGCAGATCCACCTGCGTTGCTTTGAATCGACGCACGAGATGCTGCTGGAGCAGCTCAGCCAGCACAAGCTGGATATGATCCTGTCGGATTGCCCGGTGGACTCCAGCCAGCAGGAAGGGCTGTTCTCGCTGAAGCTGGGCGAGTGCGGCATCAGCTTTTTCTGTCGCCAGCCGGCGCCGGAGCTGCCGTTCCCGGCTTGTCTGGAGCAGCGCAAGCTGCTGATCCCCGGCCGCCGTTCGATGCTGGGGCGCAAGCTGCTCAACTGGTTCAATACGCAGGGCATTCAGGTGGAAATTCTGGGCGAGTTCGACGATGCGGCGCTGATGAAGGCCTTTGGCATGTACCACAATGCGATCTTCGTGGCGCCGACGCTGTATGCGCAGGATACCTACAACGATGACAACGTGGTGGAGATTGGGCGCATTGACAGCGTGCAGGAGGAGTATTACATCATCTTCGCCGAGCGCATGATCCAGCATCCGGCGGTGCAGCGCGTCTGCAACAAAGACTTCTCGGCGCTGTTTTCCTGCTAGCGGTTCACTGAACGCAGGACGTAAAAAAACCGGCCTGAGCCGGTTTTTTTATCAAGCAGATAACGAAATGCTTATTGCATTGCGTTGATGCGTGCAGTCAGGTTTGACTTATGACGCGCTGCTTTGTTTTTGTGGATCAGGCCTTTAGCTGCCTGACGGTCCACCAGTGGCTGCATTACCAGGAATGCATTTTGTGCTGCTTCTTTGTCGCCAGCTGCGATAGCTGCGTCTACCTTCTTGATGAAGGTACGCACCATTGAGCGACGGCTTGCGTTATGCTTGCGGCGTTTCTCAGACTGTACGGCGCGTTTCTTAGCTGATTTGATATTAGCCAAGGTCCAACTCCCAAATATATTCTATTGAGGACAATTCAAAGGCCGAGGAATATGCCCTTTTAGCCTTCGTTTGTCAATGGATTTGTGCAAATAAGCGCCGTTTGTACAGGCGGCACTCGCTACGTTGTGATGGCGCAGGATTTTACCAGCTTCGCTCTTGGGAATACAGTGTTTCGCGAGAAAATTCGCCAATGATTTGCCGCGGCGGGCGCAAGCCGTTGGCCGCGGTCGAGAATCGGCCCGGCGGCGCCGGATAAACTGCGGTGAAGCCGTTTCACGCGCAGATTATCTCCGGTATGGTATGTCTATTACATAAAGGCACCAATCGCGGGTTAACCTTACCGGCTGTACAAGGTATAATCCGCCGATTTCCACTGTTTTGAGCCAGCTATGGAGCTAATTCGCGGCATTCACAATATCCGGGCGCGCCACCATGGTTGCGTGCTCACTATCGGCAACTTTGACGGCGTACACCGCGGTCATCAGGCGCTGCTGGAGCAGTTGAAGCAACAAGGGAAACGCCTCGGGCTGCCGGTGATGGTCATGATCTTTGAGCCGCAGCCGCTGGAGATGTTCGCCGCAGACAAAGCGCCGGCCCGTTTGACGCGCCTGCGCGACAAGGCCAACTATCTGGCGCAGGCGGGCGTCGATTACCTGCTGTGCGTCAAGTTCGATCCGCGTTTCGCCGCCAACACCGCGCAGGCGTTCGTCGCCGAGCTGCTGGTGGAAAAACTGGGCGTCAAATTCCTGATGGTGGGGGATGATTTTCGCTTTGGCGCCGGGCGTCAGGGCGATTTTCCGCTATTGCAGCAGGCCGGAAAAGAGTACGGCTTCGACGTGGTCAGCACCCCGACCTTCCGCGAAGGCGAGCGGCGCATCAGCAGCACCGCGATCCGCACCGCGCTGAGCGAGGACGATCTGCCGCTGGCGGAGACCCTGCTGGGCCACCCGTACAGCATTTCCGGGCGCGTGGTGCACGGCGACGAGCTGGGGCGCACCATCGGCTTCCCGACCGCCAATTTGCCGCTCAAGCGTCTGGTGGCACCGGTGAAAGGAGTGTATGCGGTGGAAGTGTACGGCCTGGGGCCGAAGCCGCTGCCGGGCGTGGCCAATATCGGCACGCGCCCGACCGTCGCCGGCGTGCGCCAGCAGCTGGAAGTGCATCTGCTGGATGTCACAATGGATCTTTACGGGCGCCATATTGAGGTGGTGCTCCGCGCAAAATTGCGCAATGAACAGCGGTTTGCTTCGCTCGATGCCCTGAAGCAGCAAATCGCCAATGATGTGGTGACGGCCCGGAAGTTCTTCGGGCTACAGACACCGGTTTAATCTCTATAGCCGAAAACGGAACCGAGAATCTCATGAGTGACTACAAGAATACCCTGAACTTGCCGGAAACAGGGTTCCCGATGCGCGGCGATCTCGCCAAGCGCGAACCTGGCATGCTGCAACGTTGGTATGAACAGGATCTGTACGGGATTATTCGTACTGCCAAAAAGGGCAAAAAAACCTTCATTTTGCATGACGGCCCTCCGTATGCGAACGGCAGCATTCACATTGGTCACTCGGTTAACAAGATTCTCAAAGACATTATCATCAAGTCGAAAGGGATGGCCGGCTTCGACTCGCCTTATGTGCCGGGTTGGGACTGCCACGGCCTGCCGATCGAACTGAAGGTTGAGCAACTGTACGGCAAGCCGGGCGAGAAGCTGACGGCGGCCGAGTTCCGCCAGAAGTGCCGCGAGTACGCGGCCGAGCAGGTTGAAGGCCAGAAGAAGGACTTCATCCGTCTGGGCGTGTTGGGCGACTGGGATCGTCCGTACCTGACGATGGACTTCAAAACCGAAGCCAACATCATCCGCGCGCTGGGCAAGATCATCAGCAACGGCCACCTGCTGAAAGGCGCCAAGCCGGTTCACTGGTGCACCGACTGCGGCTCGTCGCTGGCGGAAGCGGAAGTGGAGTACTACGACAAGACTTCGCCGTCGATCGACGTGTCCTTCCATGCGGCCGACGCGGCTGCCGTGGCGGCCAAGTTCGGCGTGAGCCACTTCAACGGCGCCATCTCGCTGGTTATCTGGACCACCACGCCGTGGACCTTGCCGGCCAACCGCGCGATCTCGCTGCACCCGGACTTCACCTATCAGCTGGTGCAGGTTGACGGCCAGTGCCTGATCCTGGCGGCCGAACTGGTGGAAAGCGTGATGAAACGCGCCGGCATCACCGAGTGGACAGTGCTGGGCAGCTGCAAAGGCGCCGATCTGGAGCTGCTGCGCTTCAAACACCCGTTCATGGACTTCGACGTGCCGGCGATCCTCGGCGAGCACGTGACGCTGGACGCCGGTACCGGTGCGGTGCATACCGCGCCGGGCCACGGCCCGGACGACTTCGTGATCGGCCAGAAATACGGCCTGGAAGTGGCCAACCCGGTAGGGCCGAACGGCTGCTACCTGACCGGCACCTACCCGCTGCTGGACGGCAAGTTCGTCTTCAAGGCCAACGATCTGATCGTCGATCTGCTGCGTGACAAAGGCGCGCTGCTGCACGTCGAGAAGTTCCTGCACAGCTATCCGTGCTGCTGGCGCCACAAGACGCCGATCATCTTCCGCGCCACGCCGCAATGGTTCATCAGCATGGATCAGAAAGGCCTGCGTCAGCAGTCGCTGGAAGAGATCAAGGGCGTGCAGTGGATCCCGGATTGGGGCCAGGCGCGCATCGAAATGATGGTGGCCAACCGCCCGGACTGGTGCATCTCGCGTCAGCGCACCTGGGGCGTGCCGATGTCGCTGTTCGTGCATAAAGAGACCGAGCAGCTGCACCCGCGCAGCGTTGAGCTGATGGAAGAAGTGGCCAAGCGCGTCGAGCAAGACGGCATTCAGGCCTGGTGGGATCTGGACGCGGCCGACATCCTCGGCGCGGAAGCCGCCGACTACGTGAAAGTGCCGGATACGCTGGACGTGTGGTTCGATTCCGGTTCCACCCACGCCTCGGTTGTCGACGTGCGCCCTGAGTTTAACGGCCACGGCGCCGACATGTATCTGGAAGGCTCCGACCAGCATCGCGGCTGGTTCATGTCATCGCTGATGATCTCCACCGCGATGAAGGGCAAAGCGCCTTACAAGGAAGTGCTGACCCACGGCTTCACCGTCGACGGCCAGGGCCGCAAGATGTCCAAGTCGATCGGCAACACCGTCAGTCCGCAGGACGTGATGAACAAGCTGGGCGGCGACATTCTGCGTCTGTGGGTGGCGTCGACCGATTACACCGGCGAGATCGCGGTGTCCGACGAGATCCTCAAGCGTTCCGCCGACGCTTATCGCCGCATCCGCAACACCGCGCGCTTCCTGCTGGCCAACCTGAACGGGTTTGAGCCAAGCACCGATTGCGTGGCGCCGGAAGACATGGTGGTGCTGGATCGCTGGGCGGTCGGCCGCGCGCTGGCGGCGCAGCAGGATATCGAGCAGGCTTACGCCAACTACGATTTCCACGAAGTGGTGCAGCGCCTGATGCAGTTCTGCTCGGTCGAGATGGGCTCCTTCTACCTGGATATCATCAAGGATCGTCAGTACACCGCCAAGAGCGACAGCGTCGCTCGCCGCAGCTGCCAGACCGCGCTGTATCACATCGTCGAAGCGCTGGTGCGCTGGATGGCGCCTATCATGTCGTTCACCGCAGACGAGATCTGGGGCTTCATGCCGGGCAAACGCGCGCAGTACGTGTTCACTGAAGAGTGGTACGACGGTCTGTTCGGGCTGGCGGAAGGCGAGCCGATGAACGACGCTTTCTGGGCTGAGCTGCTGAAAGTGCGCGGTGAAGTGAACAAGGTGCTGGAGCAGGCGCGTGCCGACAAACGCCTCGGCGGTTCGCTGGAAGCGGCGGTGACGCTGTATGCCGACAGCGAGTTGGCGGCGCGTCTGAATAGCCTGCAGGATGAGCTGCGCTTTGTGTTGTTGACCTCTGCGGCAAGCGTTGCGCCATTGGCGAATGCGCCAGCCGATGCGCAGGCCTCCGAGCTGCTGAAAGGGCTGAAGATCGCCTTCAGCACAGCGCCAGGTGAGAAGTGCCCGCGCTGCTGGCATTACACCACCGATATCGGCCTGGTGGCGGAGCATGCAGACATCTGCGGCCGCTGTGTGAGCAACGTCGCCGGTGACGGCGAGAAGCGTAACTTTGCCTGAGAACTTGCGCCTGATGAGTAAACCAATTTGTTCGACCGGCCTGCGTTGGCTGTGGGTTGTAGTGGCGGTGCTGGCGCTGGATTTCGGCAGCAAACAGTGGATCCTCGCTAACTTTACGCTGGGCCAGTCCCAGCCGTTGATCCCGTCGTTCAACCTGTTTTACGCGCGCAACTACGGCGCCGCGTTCAGCTTCCTGGCCGACCATGGCGGTTGGCAGCGCTGGTTCTTTGCCGGCATCGCCATCGCTATCGTCGCGGTGCTGCTGGTGATGATGTACCGCAGCGCGGCGCAGCAGAAGCTGAACAACATCGCCTACGCCTTTATTATCGGCGGGGCGTTGGGCAACCTGTTCGATCGCCTGTGGCACGGTTTCGTGGTCGACTTCATCGACTTCTACGTCGGTGATTGGCACTACCCGACCTTCAATCTGGCGGACAGCTTTATCTGCGTGGGTGCGGCGATGATCGTGCTGGAAGGTTTCCTGTCGCCGGCGAGTAAAGGCGCAAAGAGTAAAGGTGAGTAATATGACGGCTCAGGTTATCAGTGACAGCGCGGTGCTGGTTCACTTCACGCTGAAACTGGAAGACGGTTCGACCGCCGAATCCACCCGCAGCAGCGGCAAACCGGCGCTGTTCCGCCTGGGTGACGGCAGCCTGTCGGCGCCGCTGGAAGAGCAACTGCTCGGCCTGCGCGCGGGCGACAAGTGCGCCTTTACCCTGCAGCCGGAAGCGGCGTTCGGCGCGGAGAATCCGGATCTGGTCCAGTTCTTCTCGCGCCGCGACTTCGCGGAAACCGGCGTGCCGGACGTAGGTACCATCATGCTGTTTACCGCCATCGACGGCAGTGAAATGCCGGGCGTGGTGCGCGCGGTGGCGGAAGATTCGATCACCGTCGATTTCAACCATCCGCTGGCGGGCCATCCGGTGACCTTCGATATCGAAGTGCTGGAGATCGATCCGCAGCAGGAGGAGACGCATGCAAATATTGCTGGCTAACCCGCGCGGCTTCTGCGCCGGGGTTGATCGTGCGATCAGCATCGTGGAACGTGCGCTGGAGCTGTACGGTGCGCCGATCTACGTGCGACATGAAGTGGTGCACAACCGCTACGTGGTCGACAGCCTGCGTGAGCGCGGCGCCGTGTTTATCGAAGAGATCGCCGAAGTGCCGGACGGCTCTATCCTGATCTTTTCGGCGCACGGCGTTTCTCAGGCGGTGCGCGCCGAAGCCAAGGCGCGCGATCTGACCATGCTGTTCGACGCCACCTGTCCGCTGGTGACCAAGGTGCATATGGAAGTGGCGCGCGCCAGCCGCCGCGGCACCGAAGCGATTCTGATCGGCCATGCCGGGCACCCGGAGGTGGAAGGCACCATGGGCCAGTACAGCAATCCGCAGGGCGGCATGTACCTGGTCGAGTCGCCGGATGACGTGTGGAAGCTGCAGGTGAAGGACGAAAACAACCTGTGCTTCATGACGCAGACTACGCTGTCGGTGGATGATACCTCGGACGTGATCGACGCGCTGCGTCAGCGTTTCCCGAATATTATCGGGCCACGTAAGGATGACATTTGCTACGCCACCACCAACCGTCAGGAAGCGGTGCGCAACCTGGCCGGCGATGCGGACGTGGTGCTGGTGGTGGGGTCGAAGAACTCCTCCAACTCTAACCGCCTGGCGGAACTGGCGCAGCGCGTCGGCAAACCGGCTTATCTGATCGATTCGGCGGCGGATATTCAGGAAAGCTGGCTGAGCGAAGCGCGCAATATCGGCGTTACCGCCGGCGCCTCGGCACCGGATGTGCTGGTGCAGGAGGTGATCTCTCGCCTGAAAGCGCTGGGCGGCCTGGACGTGCATGAAATCAGCGGGCGTGAAGAGAACATCGTGTTCGAAGTGCCGAAAGAGCTACGCGTGGACGTCCGTCAGATTGACTGAGGTGCGTGAGTGAATGACAACGGGGAGCTTAGGCTTCCCGTTTTTTTTGGAATGCCAACGGCATTAAAAATAAAATGCTGAGTATATTCAAATTTTCTGCTAACTAAAGTCAAATTTATTCTGAGTATTTGAAATAGCGGTGGCGTCATTAATTATATAGGCTGAATGAAGTCATTAAATAGAATATCATTAGGCTGCAATCTAAATAGGGCCTGGTGTCGTCAACGTGATTACAATAATTACAATAGTAGTCTTGCAGATGTTTCTTATTTTATTCTTTTCGAATCTGTTCTAGGTCGTTTAATCCTTTCTCCTTTAAATAGAGCTTCATATGTTCCAGCAATCGCCGGACTTTTAATGGCTGGATCTCCCGTCGCGGCATAATGGCATAGCAATTAATTTCCGGTAATCGCCAGTCGGGCAATATTTCAATCAGCTCGCCGCTGCGCAACTCTCGCTCGACGTTGGCGAAGAAATTGCGAATGATGCCTTTGCCGGTCAGCGCCAGCTCCTTCATCGCCATGCCGCTGTTGGTGAACAGTCGCCCGGTCATGCGCATGCGGTGCTCGCCGCCGTCGCGATGGATCAGGCGAACAAACTGCGGATTGCCGAGCGGCGTAAAGGTGACCCAATGATGATGGGTCAGCGCCTGCGGCGAATCCGGCACCCCGTGGTGTGCCAGGTAGGCCGGGGAAGCGCACAGCACTTCGCGGCAGCGCGCCAGCCGCGTTGAGACGTAGCTGGAGTCAGCCAGCGCGCCGCCGCGTATTGCCAGATCGATGCGTTGCGCGATGAGGTCTATTCTCTCATCGTGGATTTCCAACCGCAGCGTGATGCGCGGGTGTTCGTCGAGGAAGCTCTGCAGCGCCGGCACCAGATAATGGGTGGCGAATTCGGTCGAGGTGGCGACGCGCAGTTCACCGACCAGCTCGCCGCGCAGCGCGGCGATCCGCTGTTGCCCGCGCTCGGCGGCGTGGATCATCAGCAGACAATCTTCATAAAAGCACAATCCGGCTTCGGTCAGGCTCAATGAGCGCGTCGATCGCAACAGTAATTGAATGCCCAGATGTTCCTCCAGCTGGCGAATATGCTGGCTGACGGCCGATGTCGTCATGCCCAATTCTTTTGCCGCCATGCTGAATGCGCCACAATCGACCACTTTTGAGAAAATGGCCATGCGTTTTAAAATATTGCTCATAGTTTGTTAAGCACAACTTAACCTAGATTGTGATTTATACGGGCTAATAATATAGCACCATCTTTCCTATATTGCCTGAAGCATATAAACGACGGGCTGATTATTATTTTGCATGCGCTTTATCTCTTTTTGATAAATCTTATTGCGCTTGCCAATAATACACCCGCGCCACATCGCAACAGGAGCTCATTGTGGATAGCGCACAGAAAAAAGAAGAAATAGCATTAAAAATCCTACGTGAATTATTGCAATATCGACGTCGCCTCATCGCCGACGATGCCTCTCTGGCTGAAGAAGAGCGGCAGGTCACTCAGGTGCAATTGCCGCGCATTCGGGCATTCATTGAAAACGACCAGCGCATCGAATTCGTGCTGCCAGCTTTTCCGACCAAGTCACCCAACGCCAATAAGGTGATAGGCGCGGCGCCGGACATGGCGGAGCGGCTGTCGCTGATCTTCCTGAACTCGCTGTGCCAGCGCATTCAACTCTATTACCCGCCGGGCGCGCATATCGTTATCTGTTCCGACGGCCACGTGTTCGGCGATCTGATCCGCGTCAGCGACGAAGCGATCAACCATTATCAACGTGAGATTGAAAGCCTGCTGCATGAAGTGGGCGCGACGCATCTCAGCGTATTCAACCTCGGCGACGTCAAAGGCCTGGCGGAGCATACCGATGACTACGATCTGCTGCGCCGGCTGTTGGTGGACGGCTATGCCGAATCGGAAGAGGCGATCAAGCGCCAGCTGATGCAGGACGAGCAGGGATTAATGCTGTATCGCGCCATCACGCGCTTCTTGTATGAAGACAGCCAGCTGCCGGGCTACAGCGGTTCCAACGCCGCGCTGCAAAAAGACGCCAAACGGCGCGCCTGCGGTGTTATCCAGCGCAGCTGGGCCTGGGGCAACCTGCTGGCCCAGCATTTCCCGGCGGCGATCCGCCTGTCGATTCACCCGCAGCCGGCCGACAGCCTGAAGATAGGCATCCACATGATGCCGACCAAAGACGACTGGCTGACGCCGTGGCATGGCGTGGCAGCCAACGTGAACGGCCAGTTTGTGCTGATGAAGCGTAAAGATGCACAGAGCCTGAACGGCGAATTGGTGGAGATCCGCGGCACGCCGAGCCATTACTTGATCGAACAACCGCAGATGGCCTGAGGCCGCTGCAGGCTTTTGCGCCCGAAATCCTGGCGGACGCGTTTTTGACGGCACGTTGCCGTGTGAGCAGCACATTCGATGCAAGGAGAATCACCGATGAATAACCAACCGCTTAATTGCCATATTCAACCGAATACCCCGTTTGGCGCGATCCTGACGCCGCAGCATCCGGGGCAAAAGATCGGCGAACTGCCGGTGGCAGCGCTGCGGGCGCTGGCGCAGGAGCATCACTTGCTGGTGCTGCGCGGATTCGACTCCGGTTTCAGTGATGGGGAGGTTCTGACGCGCTACGCCGAGCAGTGGGGCGAGATCATGATGTGGCCGTTTGGCGCGGTGCTGGACGTGAAGGAACATCCGGACGCCAAGGATCATATTTTCGACAGCAGCTACGTCCCGCTGCATTGGGATGGCATGTATAAGCCGACTATTCCCGAGTTCCAGCTGTTCCACTGCGTGGCGGCGCCGTCGCCGGACGAAGGCGGGTGCACGACCTTCGTCGACACCACGCGCTTGCTGGCCAATGCGGACGAAGCGTTGCTGGATCAGTGGCTGTCGGTCTCGATCACCTACCGCATCAAGCAGGTGGTGCACTACGGCGGTGAAGTCTGTTCGCCGCTGGTGGTGCAGCACCCGAACGGCAGGGGCTTGATCATGCGCTACAATGAACCGCCGACGGAGGGGAAAAAATTCCTCAATCAACATGCGCTGGAATATCACGGCGTGCCGGAACAACAGCAGGAACAGTTCCACCACACTCTGCAGCAGCATCTGTACGATCCGCGTCACTATTATGCCCACCAATGGCAACAGGGCGACGTGGTGGTGGCGGACAACTTCTCGCTGCTGCATGGGCGTGAGGGCTTCACCGCCCGTTCCGCGCGTCATTTGCAGCGCGTGCATATTCAGAGCAACCCGGTGTGCGCCAATCTGGCGCTGAAGCCGGCTAACGCAGAAGCGTAAAGGAGCATTATGGCAAGGATATTGATGGCGGCGGTCGCCACTCCGGGGCACGTTTACCCGATGTTGGCCATCGCTCGCCACCTGATTGCCCAAGGGCATCAGGTGCGGGTGATGACCGGCGCGCTGTTCCGCGAACGCGCCGAGGCGGTGGGCGCGAGCTTCGTGCCGTTCGACGCACAGGTGGACTTCGATTACCGTCACCTGGAGCAGCACTTCCCCGAGCGCGCCGCGCTGCCGCCGGGCAATGCACAGATGGCGCTGGCGCTGAAAGATTTCTTCGCCGCGCCGATCCCGCTGTTGGATCGTCAGCTGCGTGCGGCCATCGCCGCCGAAAAGACCGATCTGCTGATGGTGGAGAACTGCTTCTACGGCGTGTTGCCGCTGCTGCAGTCCGCCGAACGGCCGCCGGTCTTCGGTATCGGGGTCACGCCGCTGTCGTATTCCTCGCGCGACGCCATTTTCTATGGCCCGCGCATCCCGCCGGCGCTGCTGCCGCAGGCGCTGACCCGTGAGCAGCTGGTGGATGAAGCGACGCGGGTGTTGCTTGATGAGGTGCAGCAGAGCTTCGATGTGGCGCTGGTGCAGGCGGGGGGACGGGCGCTGGATCGCCCGTTCACCGATGCGCTGATCGGCGGCTGCGAGCGTTTCCTGCAGTTGGCCACCACGGCGCTGGAATATGAGCGCGACGACCTGCCGAGCGGTGTGCGCTTCGTCGGGCCGCTGCGCAGCGGTGGTCAACCGGCCGCGGAAGAGGCGCTGTGGGAGGAGGACGATCGTCGGCCGCTGGTGATCGTGTCTCAGGGCACGCTGGCCAATGTCGATCTGCATCAGCTGATCGTGCCGACGCTGCAGGCGCTGGCGCATCTGCCGGTGCGGGTGTTGGCCACCACCGGCGGGCGGGCGACCGAAGGGCTGATGGACGCGCTGCCGGCCAATGCCAGAGTGCGGGAGTTTATCTCCTTCGAACGCTGGTTGCCGGAGACGGCGCTGCTGATCACCAACGGCGGTTACGGCTCGATCAACTATGCGCTGAACAGCGGCGTGCCGCTGATCGTCGCCGGCACCGGCGAAGACAAACTGGAGGCGGCCGCGCGCGTGGTCGCCGCCGGCTGCGGCATCAGCCTGCACACCAGCACGCCAAGCCCTGAACAGATCCTGGCGGCGGCGACGCGCATTCTGCAGCAGCCGATCTATCGCCAGCGCGCGGCACTGGTGCGTGAGGACTATGCCCGCCACGATGCGCTGACGGCGATCGCCAACGAAGTGGCCGCCATTACCGCCTGATCTCGCTGTGATCCTTTCTCCAGGCGCCGTTTTCGGCGCCTTTTTTCTGCATTTTTTTGCCATGGAAACTGCATGATTATGTACAATCGTCGCAGGCCGCCAAATCGGTTGAATGTTAATCTCACGACAGCGCCGCTGATGAAAACGGGGGAATATCATAATTTTCTAATTATGAAATGAATCCTCTGGCGGCGCTGCAGCGGGGCAGTTACCCTGAATCGATAGCCTAATGGGATAGGCGTCAAATCAAGAAGAGAGCAAGCATGAGTGATTCACAAATCCGCATTGCGATTGCGGGCGCCGGCGGCCGGATGGGCCGCCAGTTGATCCAGGCGGTGCAGCAGGCGGAAGGCGTGGTGTTGGGCGCGGCGCTGTCGCGCCCGGGTTCAAGCCTGATCGGCGTCGACGCCGGCGAGCTGGCGGGCATTGGTGCGCTGGGCGTTAAGGTAAGCGACAGCCTGGAGAAAGTGGCGAGCGAGTTCGACATTTTGATCGACTTCACCCGCCCGGAAAGCACCTGGAACTACCTGGATTTTTGCGTGGCGCACCACAAGGCGATGGTGATTGGCACCACCGGCTTCGATGACGCCGGCAAGCAGGCGATCCGCGCTGCGGCGCAGCATATCGGCATCGTGTTCGCCGCCAACTTCAGCGTCGGCGTCAACCTGGTGCTGAAACTGCTGGAGAAGGCCGCGCAGGTGATGGGCGACTATACCGATATCGAAATCGTCGAGGCGCACCACCGCCACAAAGTGGATGCGCCGTCGGGCACGGCGTTGGCGATGGGTGAAGCGATCGCCGGCGCGCTGGGGCGCGATCTGAAAAGCTGTGCGGTCTATGCGCGCGAAGGCCATACCGGCGAACGCGATCCCCAAAGCATCGGCTTTGCCACCATTCGCGCCGGCGACATCGTCGGCGAGCACACCGCAATGTTCGCCGACATCGGTGAACGGGTGGAAATTACCCATAAGGCTTCCAGCCGTATGACTTTTGCCAGCGGTGCGGTGCGCGCGGCTTCCTGGCTGCATAACCGGGATAAAGGTTTATTTGATATGCGCGACGTGTTGAATTTGGACCAGTTATAATTGATTTGCATACCATCGTGATGTGGTTGTATTGATCATAATGCTATGATAATCGGGCAATAATTTTATTGTCCTTTTTTTTAACATGATAAATATCGTGTTGATTTTGTTTCATTATCAAAACTGTCATTTATCTGTGTTTACTTTGCTAATCATCTCCTTTTTTTCCACCCTCGGCTTTTTTAGCGTCTTTTTTGTCCCATTCCGGCGCTATTTTCCGTCATTCTTCCCCGCAACCGTTTTCCAGCCCCGGTTTTCTGTGTTTTTATCGGCGCTCAAGCCGCATGAGCGCCGAGAACTGCAAAAATAAAACAAAAAACGGCAGTTTGGGTAGACAAGCCAGGCACTCATCATTAAAATGCGCCCAATTTGCCAAAAATTGGCCTCGCGGACGGTTTTTGCATTGATTTAGATCGCGATATCTGAATTAATATGCAAATATTGTGATTGATTATTCCTTGGAGGGTGTTTTGATAAAGTCAGCGCTATTGGTTCTGGAAGACGGAACCCAATTCCACGGTCGGGCCATCGGGGCAGAGGGAACGGCAGTGGGGGAAGTGGTCTTCAATACGTCGATGACCGGTTATCAAGAAATCCTCACTGATCCTTCCTATTCCCGCCAGATCGTTACTCTTACTTATCCTCATATCGGCAATGTCGGCACCAATGCTTCCGACGAAGAATCCTCCGCAGTACACGCCCAAGGCCTCGTCATTCGCGACCTCCCGCTGATCGCCAGCAACTACCGCAACGAAGAAAGCCTGTCCGACTACCTCAAGCGTCACAACATCGTGGCGATCGCCGATATCGATACCCGCAAATTGACCCGCCTGCTGCGCGAGAAGGGCGCCCAGAACGGCTGCATCATCGCCGCCGATTCGCCGGACGCCGCGCTGGCCCTGGCCAAGGCGCAAGGTTTCCCGGGGTTGAAGGGCATGGATCTGGCGAAAGAGGTCACCACCCAAGAGGCCTACAGCTGGCAGCAAGGCAGCTGGACGCTTGAAGGCGACCTGCCCGAAGCCAAAACCGCCGCGGAACTGCCGTTCCACGTGGTGGCTTACGACTACGGCGCCAAGCGCAACATCCTGCGCATGCTGGTGGATCGCGGCTGCCGCCTGACCGTGGTGCCGGCGCAGACCCCGGCCGACGAGGTGCTGAAAATGAATCCGGACGGCATCTTCCTGTCCAACGGCCCGGGCGATCCGGAGCCGTGCGACTACGCCATCACCGCCATCAAACAGTTCCTGGAAACCGACATTCCGGTGTTCGGCATCTGCCTGGGCCACCAGCTGCTGGCGCTGGCCAGCGGGGCGAAAACCATGAAGATGAAGCTCGGCCACCACGGCGGCAACCATCCGGTGAAGGATCTGGACAACAACACCGTGATGATCACCGCGCAGAACCACGGCTTTGCGGTAGATGAGAACAATCTGCCGGCGAACCTGCGCGTGACGCACAAATCGCTGTTCGACCACACGGTGCAGGGCATTCACCGCACCGACAAAGCGGCGTTCAGCTTCCAGGGCCACCCGGAAGCCAGCCCAGGCCCGCACGATGCCGCGCCGCTGTTCGATCACTTTATCGAACTGATTGAGACTTACCGTTCTAACGCCAAATAATCAGGAGCAGTAAAAAATGCCAAAACGTACAGACATAAAAAGCATCCTGATCCTCGGCGCTGGCCCGATCGTTATCGGCCAGGCGTGTGAGTTCGACTACTCGGGTGCCCAGGCGTGTAAAGCGCTGCGCGAAGAGGGTTACCGCGTCATTCTGGTCAACTCCAACCCGGCGACCATCATGACCGACCCAGAAATGGCCGACGCCACCTACATCGAGCCGATCCACTGGGAAGTGGTGCGCAAGATCATCGAAAAAGAGCGCCCGGATGCGGTGCTGCCGACCATGGGCGGCCAGACGGCGCTGAACTGCGCGCTGGAACTGGAGCGTCAGGGCGTGCTGGCCGAGTTCGGCGTTACCATGATCGGCGCCACCGCCGATGCGATTGACAAGGCCGAAGACCGTCGCCGTTTCGACGTGGCGATGAAGAAGATCGGTCTGGATACCGCGCGCTCCGGCATCGCGCACACCATGGAAGAAGCGCTGGCGGTGGCCGCTGACGTCGGCTTCCCGTGCATCATCCGTCCTTCCTTTACCATGGGCGGCACCGGCGGCGGCATCGCCTACAACCGTGAAGAGTTCGAAGAAATCTGCGAACGCGGCCTGGACCTGTCGCCGACCAACGAGCTGCTGATCGATGAATCGCTGATCGGTTGGAAAGAGTACGAGATGGAAGTGGTGCGTGATAAGAACGACAACTGCATCATCGTCTGCTCCATCGAAAACTTCGACGCCATGGGCATCCACACCGGTGACTCGATCACCGTCGCGCCGGCCCAGACCCTGACCGACAAGGAATACCAAATCATGCGCAACGCCTCGATGGCGGTGCTGCGTGAGATCGGCGTCGAAACCGGCGGCTCCAACGTGCAGTTCTCGGTCAACCCGAAAACCGGCCGCCTGATCGTCATCGAAATGAACCCGCGCGTATCGCGCTCTTCGGCGCTGGCGTCGAAAGCCACCGGCTTCCCGATCGCCAAGATCGCCGCCAAGCTGGCGGTGGGCTACACCCTCGATGAGCTGATGAACGACATCACCGGCGGCCGCACCCCGGCGTCGTTCGAACCGTCCATCGACTACGTCGTGACCAAGATCCCGCGCTTCAACTTCGAGAAGTTCGCCGGCGCCAACGATCGCCTGACCACCCAGATGAAGTCGGTCGGTGAAGTGATGGCCATCGGCCGCACCCAGCAGGAATCGCTGCAAAAAGCGCTGCGCGGTCTGGAAGTGGGCGCCACCGGCTTCGATCCGAAAGTGAGCCTGGACGATCCGGAAGCGCTGACCAAAATCCGCCGCGAGCTGAAAGACGCCGGTTCCGACCGCATCTGGTACATCGCCGACGCCTTCCGCGCCGGTTTGTCGGTTGACGGCGTTTTCAACCTGACCAACGTCGACCGTTGGTTCCTGGTGCAGATTGAAGAGCTGGTGCGCCTGGAAGAGCAGGTGGCCGAGGCGGGCATCAACGGCCTGAACAAAGACTTCCTGCGCACTCTGAAGCGCAAAGGCTTCGCCGATGCGCGTCTGGCCAAGCTGGCCGGCGTCGCCGAGAGCGAAATTCGCAAGCTGCGCCACAGCTACGGCCTGCATCCGGTATACAAGCGCGTGGATACCTGCGCGGCGGAATTCGCCACCGACACCGCCTACATGTACTCCACCTATGAAGAAGAGTGCGAGTCCAATCCGACCAACGACCGGCCGAAAGTGATGGTGCTGGGCGGCGGGCCGAACCGCATCGGCCAGGGCATTGAGTTTGACTACTGCTGCGTGCACGCTTCGCTGGCGCTGCGTGAAGACGGCTACGAGACCATCATGGTCAACTGTAACCCGGAAACCGTCTCCACCGACTACGACACCTCGGACCGCCTGTACTTTGAGCCGGTAACGCTGGAAGACGTGCTGGAAATCGTGCGCATCGAGAAACCGAAAGGCGTGATCGTGCAGTATGGCGGCCAGACTCCGCTGAAGCTGGCGCGCGAGCTGGAAGCCGCAGGCGTGCCGGTTATCGGCACCAGCCCGGACGCCATCGACCGCGCCGAAGACCGCGAGCGCTTCCAGCAGGCGGTCAACCGTCTGGGCCTGAAGCAGCCAGCCAACGCCACCGTCACCGCCATCGAACAGGCGGTCGAGAAGGCGGCGGCCATCGGCTATCCGCTGGTGGTGCGTCCTTCCTACGTGTTGGGCGGCCGGGCGATGGAAATCGTCTACGACGAAACCGACCTGCGCCGCTACTTCCAGACTGCGGTCAGCGTATCCAACGATGCGCCGGTGCTGCTCGATCGCTTCCTGGACGACGCGGTGGAAGTGGACGTTGATGCCATCTGCGACGGCGAACGCGTGCTGATTGGCGGCATCATGGAGCACATCGAGCAGGCGGGCGTGCACTCCGGCGACTCCGCGTGTTCGCTGCCGGCGTACACCCTGAGCCAGGAAATTCAGGACGTGATGCGTCGCCAGGTGGAAAAACTGGCGTTCGAGCTGCAGGTGCGCGGCCTGATGAACGTGCAGTTCGCGGTGAAAGACAACGAAGTCTACCTGATTGAAGTCAACCCGCGCGCCGCGCGCACCGTTCCGTTCGTGTCCAAAGCGACCGGCGTGCCGCTGGCCAAAGTGGCCGCGCGCGTGATGGCGGGCAAAACGCTGGTCGAGCAGGGCGTGACCGAAGAGATCATCCCGCCGTACTATTCGGTGAAAGAAGTGGTGCTGCCGTTCAACAAATTCCCGGGTGTCGACCCGATTTTGGGGCCGGAAATGCGCTCTACCGGGGAAGTGATGGGCGTGGGCCGCACCTTCGCGGAAGCTTTCTCCAAAGCGATGCTGGGCAGCAACTCGGGCATGAAGAAACAGGGCCGCGCGCTGCTGTCGGTGCGCGAAGGCGACAAGGCTCGCGTGGTCGATTTGGCCGCCAGCCTGCTGAAGCAGGGCTTCGAGCTGGACGCCACCCACGGCACCGCGGTGGTGCTGGGCGAAGCGGGCATCAACCCGCGCCTGGTCAACAAGGTGCACGAAGGGCGTCCGCACATTCAGGACCGTATCAAGAACGGCGAGTACACTTACATCGTCAACACCACGGCAGGCCGTCAGGCGATTGAGGACTCCAAGCTGATTCGCCGCAGCGCCCTGCAGTACAAGGTGCACTACGACACCACGCTGAACGGCGGCTTCGCCACCGCGATGGCGCTGAAAGCGGATCCGACCGAGCAGGTGACGTCGGTGCAGGAAATGCACGCGCGCATCGGCAAGTAACCGCGCGAGAACGCAACGTAAGGGGCGCTGCAGATGCAGCGCCCTTTTTTATTCAGCGAATTTGTCGGCTGGCGTTAAAAATTTCCGCTATCAATCAGTGGGCAAACTGTCACTCTGTGTGATTGGTATATGCTTGGTGTATTGGCAAGGAACGAAGGAACGACGATAACAATGATTCTGATAATTTATGCTCACCCGTATCCCCGGCATTCGCATGCCAATCACCGCCTGCTGCAGGCGGTGAGGGATCTCCCCGAGGTGGAGGTGCGCTCGCTGTATGAGCTGTACCCCGATTTCAATATCGACATCAACGCCGAGCAGCGGGCGGTGGAACGCGCCGACCTGGTGGTGCTGCAACATCCGATGCAGTGGTACAGCTTCCCGCCGTTGTTGAAGCTGTGGATCGACAAAGTGCTTGAGCACGGCTGGGCCTACGGCCACGACGGCAATGCGCTGGTGGGTAAAGACTGCCTGTGGGCGGTGACCAGCGGCGGCGACGAGCACCACTTCGAGCTGGGCGATTTCCCCAACTTCGCCGCGCTGGCGCAGCCGCTGCAGGCCACGGCGATCTATTGCGGCATGACCTGGCTGCCTTATTTCGCCGTGCACAATACCTTTACCTGCAACGAGCCGGCGCTGCTCGCCGCCGGCGAAGCCTACCGCCAGCGGCTGGTCGACTATCTGATGGAACATGCCGAAGCGGAAACCCGGGAGGCCAGCCATGGATAATCACCACATGATGATCGAGGGGCTGATCTATCTCGGCTCCGCGGCGCTGTTTGTGCCGATCGCGGTGCGCCTGGGACTGGGCTCGGTGCTCGGTTACCTGATCGCCGGCTGCATCATTGGCCCCTGGGGGCTGAAGCTGGTGTCCGACGCCGAGTCGATCCTGACCTTCGCCGAGATCGGCGTGGTGCTGATGTTGTTTATCATCGGCCTGGAGCTGGATCCCAAACGGCTGTGGACGCTGCGCGCCTCGGTGTTCGGCGGCGGCAGCATTCAGATGGTGGGCTGCGGCCTGGCGCTGAGCGCCTTCTGTTACTTCCTCGGCCTTAACTGGAAGGTGGCGTTGCTGATTGGCCTGACGCTGGCGCTCTCATCTACCGCCATCGCCATGCAGGCGATGAGCGAACGCAATCTGACGCCGTCGCCGATCGGCCGCAGCGCGTTTGCGGTGCTGCTGTTCCAGGATATCGCGGCGATCCCGCTGGTGGCGATGATCCCGCTGCTGGCCAGCAGCGGCGCCACCACCACGCTGGGCGCTTTCATGCTGTCGGCGGCCAAGGTGGTGGGCGCGTTGACGATGGTGGTGTTGCTCGGCCGCTACGTCACCCGTCCGCTGCTGCACTTCGTCGCCCGTTCGGGCATGCGCGAAGTGTTCAGCGCCGTGGCGTTGTTCCTGGTGTTCGGCTTCGGCATCCTGCTGGAGATGGCCGGGCTGTCGATGGCGATGGGGGCGTTCCTCGCCGGGGTGCTGTTGGCGAGCTCGGAATACCGCCACGCGCTGGAGAGCGATATTCAGCCGTTCAAGGGATTGCTGCTGGGGCTGTTCTTCATCGGCGTCGGCATGTCGATCGACTTCGGCACGCTGTTCCATCATCCGTTGCTGATCGCCTCGTTGCTGCTGGGCTTTATGTTGATCAAGGCGGCGTTGCTGTGGCTGATTGGGCCGCTGCTCGGCGTGCCGAAGCGCCAGCGCGGCCTGTTCGCCATTCTGCTGGGGCAGGGCAGTGAGTTCGCCTTCGTGATTTTCAGCGCCGCACAGCTGGCCGGCGTCTTGCCGGTTGAATGGGCCAAGTCGCTGACGCTGGCGGTGGCGCTGTCGATGGCGGCCACCCCGCTGCTGTTGGTGATCGCCGCGCAGCTGGAGAAAAATGCGCCGAAAGAGGATCGCCCGGCTGACGTCATTGATGATGAGAATGCCAGCGTGATCATCGCCGGCTTCGGCCGTTTCGGCCAGATCGCCGGTCGTTTACTGTTGGCCAACGGCGTGCACACCGTGGTACTGGATCACGATCCGGACCATATCGAAACGCTGCGTAAATTCGATACCAAGGTGTTCTACGGCGACGCCACGCGCGCCGATCTGCTGGAGGCCGCCGGCGCCGCTCACGCCAAGGTGCTGATCAACGCCATCGACGACGTGGAGGACAGCCTGGCGTTAACCGAGCTGGCCAGGCAGCACTTCCCGCATCTTAAGGTGGTGGCGCGGGCGCGCGACGTCGATCACTGGTATCAGCTGCGGCAGCTGGGGGTGGAAAAACCCGAGCGCGAAACCTTCGAAAGCTCGCTGCGCGTCGGCCGTGAAACGCTGGAGCTGCTGGGGCTGGACGCCTATGAGGCGCGCGAGAAAGCGGACACCTTCCGTCGCTATAACCTGAAGATGCTGGAAGATACGCTGGATAATTACCAGGATACTGAATTCCGTATCGCCAGCCTGCAGCGGGCCAAGGAGATGCTCAGCGCGGCCATCGAGCAGGATCAGAATCGGCTGGCGCGGGTGCAGCAAACCGGCTGGCGCGGCAGTATCGACGGCAAGGCGCCGGAGGATGAAGTGGTGGAAGCTAAAGGATAAGGGGAGGGGCGCCGTGATGGCGCCCCTTTTTTTGCTTAGCTCAGCGCCACCTTGATGCCTAAGGCGATCAACATGCCGCCCAGCAATTTGTCGACGATCTTCTGCGTCTTTTCCAGCCCGCGGCGCACCGGCCCGCTCTGGATCAAAAATACCAGCAGCGGCCACCAGATGACCGACAGGCCGAGAATAATCCCCGCGTACCACAGCTTGTCACCCAGACCGGAATCGATCTGTAGCACCTGGGTGAAGACCGCCAGGAAGAACAGGGTGGCTTTCGGATTCAGCAGGTTGCACAGGTAGCCTTGCGCAAAGGCGCTCTTCAGGCTGACCTGCTGCTGCGGCAGATTGCTGACGTTCATTTTGCCGCCGCCGCGCGACAGCAGCGCCTGGATGCCGATCCACACCAGATAGACTGCCCCGGCGTATTTCAGCAGGTTGAACAGCCACGGCGTGGTGGTGATCACCACCGCCAGCCCGGCGACGCAATAGGACATGTGGGTGGCGACGCCGCAGATCACGCCGAAGGCGGTCATCATGGCGGCCAGCCGCGGGTAGCGGGCGGCGTTTTTGATCACCAGGAAAAAATCCGGGCCGGGGGAGAGCATGCCGAGGGCGGCAATGCCGGCGACGAACAACGAAGTTTCAAGCATGGGAGACGTCTCGCGCAAAAGGCAGCAATCTGGCGATAATAACGCCGCTTCCTCTGATGCGCATCAACCCAATGAGGTATTGTTAGGCTCTATGATAATAATTCATCTACCGCCCGCGACGGAGCACCATGCAGCAGACTACCGCCACAGACAGGCCGGAACCGCACCGGCAACAGCGTGAAATCACCCGACTGTGCATTCAATGCGCGTTGCTGCTGTTGCAGCACGGCGCCGAGAGCACGGTGGTGGAACAGTTATCAACTCGCTTGGGACTGGCGCTGGGCATGGACAGCGTGGAAAGTTCGATCTCCGCCAATGCGGTGGTATTGACCACTCTTAGCCACGGCGCCTGTCTGACCACCACCCGCAAGAACGTCGATCGCGGCATCAATATGCAGGTGGTGACCGAAGTGCAGCATATCGTGATCCTCGCCGAGCATCGCCTGGCGGATGCGCACGACGTGGCGCGCCGCTTTGAAAGGATCCGGCCGCTGCGCTACCCGCGCTGGCTGGTGGTATTGATGGTGGGGCTGTCCTGCGGGTGCTTCAGCATGCTCAACGGCGGTGGCGGCGACGCCTTCCTGGTGACCTTTATCGCCAGCGGCACGGCGATGTTGGTGCGCCAAATCCTCACCGCCCGCCAGATGAATCCGCTGATCAATTTCTGCCTGACGGCATTTGTCGCGACGTCGATCTCCGGACTGCTGCTGCGCCTGCCGGCGTTTAAAGAAACCTCGAGCGTGGCGATGGCCGCCAGCGTGCTGCTGCTGGTGCCGGGCTTCCCGCTGATCAACGCGGTGGCCGACATGTTCAAGGGGCATGTGAATACCGGGCTGGCGCGCTGGGCGATGGCCAGCCTGCTGACGCTGGCGACCTGTATCGGGGTAGTGATGGCGATGTCGCTGTGGGATCTGCGGGGGTGGTCATGAATCTGTTGTGGGCCTTGTTGCAGGAGATGCTGTTGGCGGCGGTGCCGGCGCTGGGCTTCGCCATGGTGTTTAACGTGCCGCTGCGTGCGCTGCGCTATTGCGCATTGCTCGGGGCTATCGGGCGCGGTTCGCGCATGCTGATGATGCATGCCGGCATGAACATCGAGTGGGCCTCGCTGCTGGCGGCGATCCTGATCGGCATCATCGGCATCTACTGGTCGCGCTGGCTGCTGGCGCATCCGAAGGTGTTCACCGTGGCGGCGGTGATCCCGATGTTCCCCGGCATTTCCGCCTATACCGCGATGATAACTGTGGTGGAGATCTCGCATCTGGGCTACAGCGAGGCCCTGATGGAGACCATGATCACCAACTTCCTTAAGGCCAGTTTTATCGTCGGTGCCTTGTCGATCGGCCTGTCGTTACCGGGCCTGTGGCTGTACCGCAAACGCCCCGGCGTGTGAAATTTCCCGGCGGAAGAACGTTGGTTATTAGATATGCTGATAAGAGCTATCTTATATATTCATCTTGCTTGATTAGCCTATCGACGGCACTCAGGCCTTTACGTATAGTGTCACCAATTTTGCTGCCTACACAGGGTTAAACAATGATTATCAGCCTGATCGCTGCCTTGGCGGCGGATCGCGTTATTGGCATGGAAAACGCCATGCCGTGGCACCTGCCGGCGGACCTTGCGTGGTTTAAACGCAACACGTTGAATAAGCCGGTTATTATGGGCCGCAAGACCTTCGAGTCCATCGGCCGCCCGCTGCCGGGCCGCCACAATATCGTTTTGAGCAGCCGCCCGGGCAACGAAGCCGGGGTGACCTGGGTAACCTCGCTGGATGAGGCGCTGGCCGCCGCGGGCGAGGTGGAAGAAGTGATGGTGATCGGCGGTGGGCGCATCTATACCCAGTTGCTGCCGCGCGCCGACCGTCTGTACCTGACGCACATCGACGCCGAAGTCGGCGGCGATACCCACTTCCCGGATTACGAGCCGGACGAGTGGGAAACCACATTCAGCGAATTCCACGACGCCGACAATCTGAACTCGCACAGCTACTGTTTCGAAATCCTGCAGCGCCGCTGATCTCAGCGCGTTAGCCAGTTATCCCCGGGGGCGCAAGCAATTGCGCCCCCGGCCTTTTTACGCCGGTCATTCGTAACCTTTCCGTCACATTACCTGATTAGTATGAAGCCCAACTCCGAGCGCCACGGCAACTCTGGTGAATCTTGACCGCGGCGCCATAACTAAAAAGGTAACCACGTTATGACCAAGCAAATTGAGCAATTAGACGCCGACCGCCTGATCGATCCCTCTCGCCGCAAGCTGTTGCTCGGCAGCGCCGGCGCCGTCGGCCTGGCCGGCTTTCTCGGCGGTGGCATCTGGTCGGTCTCCGCCGAGGCGTTGGCCGAGGATCTGCCGCCGAACAGGCTGCTGGGCTTTCAGGGCATCGCCGCATCTACCGCCGACGAGGTGACCATCGCGCCGGGCTACCGCGCGGAGGTGCTGATCTCCTGGGGCGAGCCGCTGGTGGACGGCGCGCCGGCCTTCGATCCGCAGGGCAACAACAGCGCCGCCGATCAGGAAAAACAGTTTGGCGACAACAATGACGGCATGAGCTTCTTCCCTATCGATGACAATCACGGCGTGATGGCCATCAATAACGAATACGTCAACGAACAGTATCTGTTCGCCCACGGCGGCGCCAAAGCCACCAGCCTGGAAGAGGTGCGCAAGTCACAGGCGGCGCACGGCGTCTCCATTGTGGCGGTCAAGCGGGTCGGCGACGGCCAGCGCTGGGAGGTGGAACGCCCGTCGCGCTATAACCGCCGCATCACCGCCAACAGCGAAATGCAGTTCAGCGGCCCGGCCGCCGGGCACCCGCTGCTGCAGACCGCCGCCGATCCGAGTGGCCGCAAGGTGTTGGGCACCTTTGGCAATTGCGCCAACGGCAAGACGCCGTGGGGGACCTATCTGACCTGCGAGGAAAACTTCGATACCTATTTCGGCACCCGTCAGGCCGATTATCGCACCACGCCGGAACAGAAGCGCTACACGCTGAAGGCCAGCGAACCGGAGCGCAACTGGCCGGACTATGATGAGCGCTTCGATGTGGCGAAGAACCCCAACGAATTCAACCGCCACGGCTGGATCGTCGAGATCGATCCGCTGAATCCGGCCTCGACGCCCATCAAGCACACCGCGCTCGGCCGCTTCAAACATGAAAACGCGGCGGTGACCGTGGCCAAAGACGGCCGCCTGGTGGTGTACATGGGCGACGACGAGCGCGGCGAACATATCTATAAATACGTCTCCAAAGGCGTGGTCGACGCCGCCAATCCGGCCAACAATCGCACGCTGCTGGACGAGGGGACGCTGTACGTGGCGCAGTTCGACGGCGATGAAGCCGGCACGCCGCTGAAGGGCAAAGGGCGCTGGATTGCGCTCGAGTTCGGCAAAAACGGCCTGACGCCGGAGAACGGCTTCCGCGACGAGGCCGAAGTGCTGATCTTCGCCCGCAAGGCGGCGCAGCAGGTTGGCGCCACCAAAATGGATCGCCCGGAGTGGATCGCGGTGAACCCGCATGACGGCCGCGCGTACTGTACGCTGACCAACAACAGCAAGCGCGGTGAGGAAGGGATGCCGCTGAACGCCGCCAACCCGCGGCCTAACAATATCTATGGCCAAATCATTCGCTGGGACGAGGGCGGCGACGCCACCGCCGACGTCTTCGCCTGGGACATCTATGCGCTGTGCGGCAACCCGATCGCCCACCCTGAAGGCGTCAACCGCGGCACGCCGAACATCACGGCGGAAAATACCTTCAACAGCCCGGACGGGCTGGGCTTCGATCGCGCCGGCCGCCTGTGGATCCTCACCGACGGCAAGTACAGCAACAAGGGCGATTATGTCGGGCAGGGCAACAACCAGATGCTGGTGGGCGATCCGGTCAGCGGCGAGATCCGCCGTTTCATGGTGGGGCCGAAGTCCTGCGAACTGACCGGCATCACCTTCACCCCGGACTACAAGACGATGTTCGTCAACGTACAGCATCCCGGAGAAGAGGGCGATTCGCACTTCCCGAACAACAGCCCGCGCCCGCGTTCATCGGTATTGATGATCACGCGTGAAGATGGCGGGGTGATTGGGGCGTAAGGCGATAAAGTGGAACAAAGGCGGCCACGGGGCCGCCTTTGTATTTTCAGGATGCGGCCAGTCTGCCGGCGTGGCCAGGCGCCTCGCCGCGATTGGCGGGCTGCGTGAAGTAACGACGGTCTTCCCAGCGCAGCATCGTCAGGTCGCCGCCCCAGCAGCAGCCGGTATCCAGCCCGATCACGCCTTCCGGCGTGCCCTTGCCTTCGAGCGAGGCCCAGTGGCCGAAGATGATGGTGTATTCCGGATCCACCAGGCGCGGCAGTTCGAACCACGGCTTCAGCGGCGCCGGCGCGCTGCCCGGCGCATCTTTGCAGATCATGTCGAGCTGGCCGTTGGGGAAGCAGTAGCGCATGCGCGTGAACGCATTGGTGCTGAAACGCAGGCGCGCCAGGCCGCTCAGCTCCGGCGCCCAGTTGTTCGGCATGTCGCCGTACATGGCATCGAGGAACAGCGGATAGCTGTCGCTGCTCAATACCGCTTCCACTTCGCGCGCGCACATTTTCGCGGTGTCGATATCCCACTGCGGGGTGATGCCGGCGTGCGCCATCACCAGCTTTTGCTCATCATCCACCTGCAGCACCGGTTGGCGGCGCAGCCAGTTGATCAACTCGTCGGCGTCAGGCGCCTCCAGCAGCGGGGTGATGCGATCTTTGGGTTTGTTGCGGCTGATGCCGGCGTAGACCGCCAGCAGGTGCAGATCGTGGTTGCCCAGCACCATGCGCACCGCCGGACCGAGCGAACGCACGTAGCGCAGCACGTCCAGCGAGGCGGGGCCGCGCGCCACCAGATCGCCGGTCAGCCACAGTTGATCGCGCTCGGGATCGAACGCAACCTGAGCCAGCAGCGACTTCAGTTCATCGAAACAGCCGTGAACGTCGCCGATAAGGTATGTCGACATAATTAATGGATCAGCGTTGGAATGGCTAAGCGGAACACGGGAATAGCGGTGCGGAACGGCTGACCCTGATGGTCAACCATTTCGTAATGGCCTTCCATGGTGCCCAGCGGCGTTTCCAGAATGGCGCCGCTGGTGTACTGAAACTCTCCACCGGGCGGAATGACGGGCTGTTCGCCGATCACGCCTTCGCCCTGGACTTCGGTTTGGCGGCCGTTGCTGTTGGTGATCAGCCAGTAACGGCCCAGCAGTTGCACGTTGGTCCGCCCCAGATTGCGGATGGTGATGGTATAGGCGAAGACGTAACGCTCTTCTTCAGGGATCGACTGTGATTCCACATAGATGCTCTGAACCTGAATACACACGCGGGGCGAATCAATCATGACAACAACTCCTTATTGCTGCGGCGCCGGATTGGCTGACAGCCAGTTCGCCAGCTTGCAGTACTGCGCCACAGAAATATTCTCTGCTCTGAGCGAAGGATCGACGCCCAGCTCCGTCAGCTGCTCCGGCGTGAACAGGTCGCCCAGGCTGTTGCGGATGGTTTTCCGCCGCTGGTTGAACGCCTGCGTGGTGATGCGGCTCAGCATGCGCACGTCGCCCACCGGGTTCGGCAGCTCGGTGTGCGGGACCAGGCGCACCACGGCAGAATCGACCTTCGGCGGCGGCGCGAACGCGGTCGGCGGCACTTCCAGCACCGGAATGACGTTGCAGTAGTACTGCGCCATCACGGTCAAACGCCCGTAGGCCTTGCTGTTCGGGCCGGCCACCAGACGGTTGACCACCTCTTTTTGCAACATAAAGTGCATGTCGCGGATTGCCTGAGTATAGCTGAAAAGGTGGAACATCAGCGGCGTCGAAATATTGTACGGCAGGTTACCAAATACGCGCAGCGGTTGGCCAGCTTCCTCGGCCAGTTCGGCGAAATTCACCGTCATGGCGTCCTGCTGGCGGATGGTCAGCTTGTCTTTCAGCCGCGGGTGGTTCTCCAACCGGGTGGCCAGATCGCGGTCCAGTTCGATCACCGTCATGCGGTCCATGCGCGCGCCAACCGGCTCGGTCAAGGCGCCGAGGCCGGGGCCGATCTCGACCACCGCTTCGCCCGGCTGCGGGTGAATGGCGGAGACAATGCTATCGATGACAAACTGATCGGTTAAAAAGTTTTGTCCAAAGCGTTTGCGGGCAAAGTGCCCTTGGTGGACTCTGTTATTCATTACAATTAATTATCATTTTAATGGCGAGATTCAGGGCCGTTTGGAAACTGCCGACATCGGCGGTGCCGGTGCCGGCCAGTTCCAGAGCGGTACCGTGGTCGACCGAGGTGCGTATGAAAGGCAAACCGAGGGTGATATTCACCGCGCGGCCGAACCCTTGGTATTTTAGCACCGGCAGCCCCTGATCGTGATACATCGCCAGCACCGCATCGGCATCTTGCAGATATTTGGGCTGGAACAGGGTGTCCGCCGGCAGCGGGCCGATCAGATGGATACCGTCAGCGCGCAGCGCGTCGAGCGCCGGGATGATGGTGTCTATCTCTTCGCGCCCCATATGGCCGCCTTCCCCGGCGTGGGGATTCAGACCGCAGACGTAAATGTGCGGCTGAGCGATGCCAAATTTGGTTTTCAGATCGTGGTCGAGAATGCGAACGACTTCGAACAGGCTCTGCTGCGTGATGGCGCCCGGCACCGCCAGCAGCGGCAGGTGGGTGGTCGCCAGCGCCACGCGCAGCTCTTCGGTCGCGAGCATCATCACCACGCGATCGCAGCGGCTGCGCTCGGCAAAGAATTCGGTATGGCCGATAAACGGCACGCCGGCGTCGTTGATCACGCCTTTGTTCACCGGGCCGGTGATCAGAGCGGCAAATTCGCCGTTCAGGCAGCCGTCGCAGGCGCGCGCCAGGGTTTCCACCACGTAGGCGCTGTTGCCGACGTTCAGTTCACCGGCGGTGACCGGCTGAGCGAGTGACACCGGCAGCACGGTCAGCGTGCCGGCGCGTTGCGCCTCGGCCGGTTGCTGCGGTTGGTAGTCGCGCAGCGTCAGCGGCAGGCCCAAACGCTTGGCGCGTTCAAGCAGCAGGGCCGGATCGGCGCACACCACCAGCTCAACAGGCCAATCCTGTTGCGCCAGGGCGGCTACCAAATCCGGCCCCACCCCGGCGGGTTCGCCGGGGGTAATGACGACGCGTTTATTGCTGTGCATCGCTGCCATCGAGGATCTTCACGTAAGCCTGGGCGCGCTGTTCCTGCATCCAGGTCTGCGCCTCTTCGGCGAACTTACGGTTGAACAGCATGCGGTAAGCGCGATCTTTCTGCGCGGCGTCGGTCTTATCCACCTGACGGGTATCCAGCAGCTGAATCAGGTGCCAACCGAAGGAAGAGTGGACCGGCGCGCTGATTTCACCTTTGCTCAGCTTCAGCAACGCATCGCGGAAGGCCGGATCGTAGATGTCCGGGGAGGCCCAGCCCAGATCGCCGCCCTGCATGGCGGAACCCGGATCCTGCGACAGCTGTTTGGCTTCGTCGGCGAATTTGGCGCGGCCGCTCTTGATCGCTTCCGCAACGGATTGCAGCTTGGCGCGCGCCTGATCGTCAGTCAGCACCACAGAAGGCTTCAGCAGGATGTGACGGGCGTGCACTTCGGTGACCGACACCGACTGGCTGGCGCCGCGGATATCGTTGACTTTCAGGATGTGGAAGCCGACGCCGGAACGGATTGGGCCGACGACGTCGCCTTTCTTGGCGCTAACCAGACGTTCAGCGAACAGGGTCGGGATCTCTTGCAGCTTGCCCCAGCCCATGTTGCCGCCTTTCAGCGCCTGAGAATCGGCGGAGTAGGTGATCGCCAGCTTGCCGAAGTCGGCACCGCTGTTGATCTCACCCACCAGGCGTTTGGCCAGCTCTTCGGCTTTGTCGACCTGCTGCTGCGACGGGTTTTCCGGCAGCGGGATCAGGATGTGGCTGATGTTCATTTCGGTGTCGCTGCCGTTCTGCGCGCCCACCTGTTTGGCCAGTGCGTCCACTTCCTGAGGCAGGATGGTGACGCGGCGGCGCACTTCGTTGTTACGCACTTCGGAAATCAGCATCTCTTTGCGGATCTGCGAACGGTAGGTGTTGTAGTTCAACCCTTCGTACGACAGGCGGCTGCGCAGCTGATCGACGCTCATGCGGTTCTGCGCGGCGATGTTGGCGATCGCTTTGTCCAGCTCGGCGTCGGACACGGTAATGCCCATTTTCTTGGCCATCTGCAGCTGGATGTTATCCATGATCAGCCGTTCGATGATCTGATGGCGCAGCGTCTTGTCGTCCGGCAACTGTTGGCCGGCCTGCTGGGCGTTGAGCTTGACTGACTGCAACAGACCGTTGACGTCGCTTTCGAGTACCACGCCGTTATCCACGACGGCGGCGACTTTATCCACTTCTTGGGGTGCTGCGAACGCGGCATTGGCGCAAACCACCAATCCGAGAATAAGCGTTCTCCAGTTCTTCATACATTTCCCATTATGTAATCCGCAAATGCGGGTGAAAGTTCTCGTTTTCAAAGTGTTGCAAAGCGTCAGAATGCGCGCTGATACGGCAGAATGCCGGAGCGCAGCATTTCTGCGGAGCCGAGACTATGATCGCTGCTCAGGCCGCGCAGTTCGACGTTGAACGAAACTCTGTTGTCGTAAACGCTGGTATTGTTGCTGTTGTTCCAGTCGGTGATCTTGCGCTCATAGCCCAGGGTCACCGCCCAGCAGCAGGTGTTGTACTTCAGCCCCACCAGTTGATCGGCGGATTGTTTGGCGCGGGTGTCGTAGTAGTACGCCCCGACGACCGCCCAACGATCGGCGATCGGCCAACTGCCGGTGATGCCCACCTGCGAGATGCCGTCCTGGAAGGCCGGAACCGTTTTGGTGTTCAACGCCGTCTGGATGTATTCCGGCGTGGCGTAACGGTAGTTCAGCTGCACCACGCGCTCGGCGTCCTGGCGGTATTCCACCACGCCGTTGCCCAGCGAGACGCTGTTCAGGCGGGTGTCATACTGCAGGCCACCGCGCAGGCCCCAACGATCGTCGATTTTCCAATAGGTATCGCCGGCCCAGGCCACGCTGCCGGTGTCGTCGTTGTTGTCGTAACCGGTCATCTGGTCACCGGTTCGCGAACGGCTGAAGTAGTAGATTTGACCCACGGAAGCGTTAAAACGTTCCACCAGCGCGTCATCATAAATGCGCGTGGTCAAACCGGTAGAGACGCGGTTCTGCGAAGCGATGCGATCCAGGCCGCTGTAGGTGCGGTCGCGGAACAGGCCGGAGTAGTCGGTCTGCAGCAGCGTGGTGTCGTAGGTGTAAATGTTGCTCTGATCGCGGTACGGCACGTACAGGTACTGCACGCGCGGCTCCAGCGTCTGGGTGGCGCCTTCGGCCCAGATCATCGGCCTCTCGAACACTAGCTTGCCGTCGACCTTGAATTGAGGCAATACGCGGTTGACCGAGTCATCAAGATCCGGTGCTGCGGCGCCTTTGCGGTTCTGGTAGTTAGCGGCGAAACCGTCAGGAATATCCTGCTGGTAGTGGGTCGCCATCACTTTGGCTTCGGTGTTCAGGCTGGCCCAGCCGTTGGTGAGCGGCAGACTCAGCGTTGGCTCCATATGCAGACGGGTGGCATCCGGGCTGTACGGGTTGACGCTGGTGAACTTGGCAGCCTGGCCGTAAATATGGAAATCGAACGGGCCGAGGTCGTTCTTGTAATAGTTCAGATCCAGCTGCGGCTGGACTTTATACGACTCCGACTGTGAACGATCGGTATCGTCGTAAATCTGGAACTGCTTGGAGCTCAGCGTGGCGTTCCAGTTTTCGTTGGCGTAGCCGAGGCTGAATTTCTGCGTGGCGTAGCCGTCGGTAGTGGAACCGTACTTGGAGTCCAGATCGGTGAAGTATTTGGAATCGCTGACCTTGGTGTAGTCGACGTTGAAGCGCCACACCTGATCCATGACGCCGTTGTGGTTCCAGTAGAACAGCCAGCGTTTGCTGTCGTCATGATCTTTGCCGTATTCCTTATCGTCCGGCAGCCAGTCGAACTCCATCAGGCCGAGGCCCGGCTGTACCAGATAGCGGAACTCGGTCTGCCACTGCAGGCCGCGCTTGGACATATAGTGTGGCGTGATGGTGGCATCGTAGTTCGGCGCGATGTTCCAGTAGTACGGCAACATGAACTCGAAGCCGTTGTTGCTGCCGTACTTGGCGTTCGGGATCAGGAAACCGGAACGGCGCTTGTCGCCGACCGGCAATTGCAGGTATGGGCTGTAGAACACCGGCACGCCGCCGATGCGGAAGCGGGCATTCCACACTTCCGCCACCTGCTCTTCGCGATCGTGGATCACTTCGGAACCGACCACGCTCCAGCTGTCGTCGCCCGGCAGACAGGAGGTAAAGGTGCCGTTTTCCAGAATGGTGTAACGGTTGGCGCCGCGCATTTTCATCTTGTCGGCGTCGCCGCGCCCCTGACGGCCGACCATCTGGTAGTCGCCTTCATAGACGTCGGTATCTTTGGTATTCAGGTTCGACCAGGCCTTAGGGCCTTTCAGTTTGATCTGATTGTCGCTGTAGTGCACGTCGCCGGTGGCGGTGACGGTGCGCACCGGTTCCGTCTGGCCAGGGTTTTGCGTCTGGTTCAGCTCAACTTCTTTGGCGGTCAGGGTGCTGTTGCCCTGCTCGATATGCACGTTGCCGCTGAACAGGGCGCTTTTCGGGTAGTCGGCGCGCGAGTCATCGGCATTGATGGTCACCGGCTGGCTGTTCGGATCGCCGCTGACCAAAGGCTTGTCGTAAACGGGAACGCCAAGCATGCATTGCTCGGCCAGATCAGCCAGCGCATGCTGACTGTAGAGTGCCGTCCAAATCATCGTGGCCAGCAGTGTTGGGAAACTTTTTTTCATACGCGGTTTTGGTGTTCCGTCATCAGAGGCGTCGTGTCCGGCAAACGGTCAGAGACTATATTACTCATCTGCGTTGCGCTAGTGCTAAATCCAGCCGTTTACTTGCGTCGTCGTTAGGCGCAAAGATAAATGACAGGTATGATAATCCAAATTCTAGGAAAAATCGCCTGCGCCCTTTCCTGAAGCGAAGGAGAGCGGGCGGCTTTCGGCATGATAATTGAGGAGTATATGCAGTATTGGGGAAAACTGCTCGGCGTCATCGTCGCCATCTGGTCTGGCGCGGGATTCTGGGGTGTAGTTCTGGGGCTGATTATCGGTCATATGATCGATACGGCGCGCAGCAACAAGCGCAGCCGGGGGTTTTTCACCGACCAGCAAACGCGGCAAACGCTGTTTTTCCGCACCACTTTTCAGGTGATGGGCCACCTGACCAAATCCAAGGGACGCGTTACCGAGGCGGATATCCAGATCGCCAGCCTGTTTATGGATCGCCTGCAACTGCACGGCGAAGCGCGCACCGCGGCGCAGCAGGCGTTCCGCGAGGGCAAACAGAGCCAGTTCCCGCTGCGTGAGACGCTGCAGCAGTTTCGCAGCATCTGTTTCGGCCGCTTCGATCTGATTCGGATGTTTCTGGAAATTCAGATTCAGGCGGCGTTTGCCGACGGCTCGCTGCACCCGAACGAACGTCAGGTGCTGTATGTCATCGCCGAAGAGCTGGGCATTTCGCGCGCGCAGTTCGATCAGTTCCTCAGCATGATGGAGGGCGGGCGTCAGTTCGGCGGCGGTCAGCAGGGCGGGTATTCGCAGGGCGGCTATCAGCAGGCTCAGCGCGGCCCGACGCTCGACGATGCCTGCAAGGTGCTCGGCGTGCGCAGCAGCGACGATGCCGCCACCATCAAACGCGCCTACCGCAAGCTGATGAGCGAACACCATCCGGATAAGCTGGTGGCGAAAGGCTTGCCGCCGCAGATGATGGAAATGGCCAAGCAGAAAGCGCAGGAGATCCAGGCGGCGTACGACCTGATCAAACGCGAGAAAGGTTTTAAATAACGATACCCGTCATACTTCGAGCTGCAGGTGTGTTGGCTGCCCGCGCTTACCCCGGTCACGTACTTTTTGTATGCTCCCGGGGCTGCGCTTAGTTGCCGCCTTCCTGCAACTCGAATTATTTAGGGTATCCCTGGGTGATGAGCTCAGAAATCCGGTTCGGCGCGAAAGTGCATCGGCGTCTGGAAAGCGGGGTGGGTGATGCGCAACTCTTGTGCATGCAGCTGTAGCCGTGGCGCCATCGCCTTAGCCTCCGGTGGGGCGTAGAAACCGTCGCCGAGGATCGGGTGCCCCAGCGCCAGCATGTGCACCCGCAGCTGATGTGAACGGCCGGTGATCGGCGTCAGCTTCACGCGCGTGCTGCCATCGGCGTCTCGCGACAGCACCAGATACTCGGTTTGCGCCGCTTTGCCGGTGTCAAAACACACCTTTTGCAGCGGCCGGTTCGGCCAATCGCAGATCAGCGGCAAATCCACCAGTCCTTCGTCATGTTCCATATGCCCCCAAACGCGGGCGATATAGGATTTCTTCGGCTCGCGTTCGCGGAATTGACGCTTCAGCTCACGCTCGGCGGCCTTGTTGAGCGCCACCACGATCACCCCGCTGGTGGCCATGTCCAGCCGGTGCACCGATTCGGCGGCCGGATGATCGGCCTGAATGCGGGTCATCAGGCTGTCTTTGTTTTCCGGCGCGCGGCCGGGCACCGACAGCAAGCCGCTGGGCTTGTTGACCACCATGATGTGTTCATCCTGATACAGGATGTGCAGCGGGTCCTGCGGGGGATTGTAGGGTTCCATCTTGGCTCCGCGAAAAGGGCCGACCGGGGAGACGGTGGCCTCCCCATGTCGCGCCGGTTACTGGTGGGTGACCACCACCAGACGAATGGCGTCCAGGCGCCAGCCGGCTTCATTGAGGTTGGCCAGCACCTGACGGCGGTTGAACTCCAGCGCTTCGACTTCGTCGTCGCGGATGTTCGGGTTGACCGCCTTCAGCGCTTCCAGACGCGCCAGCTCGGCGCTCAGCTTGTCGTCAGCCTCTTGCTTCGCTTGTTCGATAAGCGTGCGCGCCTGCGCTTCCACCAGGCTTTCCGCCTGCTGCAGCATGGCGTGCACGTCTTGCTGCACGGCATTGACCAGCTTGCTGGAGGTGTGGCGGTTGACCGCGTTCAACTGGCGGTTGAAGCTTTCGAACTCGACCTGCGCCGCCAGGTTGGTGCCCTTGCGGTCCATCAGCATGCGGATCGGCGTCGGCGGCAGGAAGCGGGTCAGCTGCAGGTGCTTCGGCGCCTGGGCTTCCACCACGTACACCAGCTCAACCAGCAGGGTGCCCACCGGCAACGCTTTGTTTTTCAACAGGGACACTGCGCAGCTGCCGGTGTCGCCGGACAGGATCAGATCCAGACCGTTGCGGATGATCGGGTGTTCCCAGCTGACGAACTGCGCGTCTTCGCGCGACAGCGCCCGATCGCGATCGAAGGTGACGGTGCAGCCGTCCTGCGGCAGGCCCGGGAAGTCCGGCACCAGCATATGGTCGGACGGCGTGAGCACGATCAGGTTGTCGCTGCGGTCTTCCTGATTGATGCCGACGATGTCGAACAGGTTGAGCGCGAAGCCCACCAGGTTGACGTCGTTATCCTGCTCGGCGATGGCGGCGGCCAGCGCCTGGGCTTTGTCGCCGCCGTTGGAGTGCATCTCCAGCAGGCGATCGCGGCCCTGTTCCAGCTGCGCTTTCAACTGGTCATGCTGCTGGCGGCAGGCGTGGATGAATTCGTCCAGGCCTTCCTGCTCGGTCGGCGCGGCCAGATAGCCGATCAACTGCTCGTAGCAGCTGTCGTAGATGGTGCGGCCGGTCGGGCAGGTGTGTTCGAAGGCGTCGAGCCCTTCGTGGAACCAGCGGCCCAGCACCGCCTGCGCGGTGTGCTCCAGGTAAGGCACCATGATTTGGATATCGTGCATCTGGCCGATACGGTCCAGACGGCCGATACGCTGCTCCAGCAGATCCGGGTTGAACGGCAGATCGAACATCACCAGCTGGCTGGCGAACTGGAAGTTGCGGCCTTCGGAACCGATCTCGGAACACAGCAGCACCTGCGCGCCTTCTTCTTCGGAGGCGAAGTAGGCGGCGGCGCGGTCGCGCTCGATGATCGACAGCCCTTCGTGGAACACCGCGGCGCGGATCGCTTCACGCTCGCGCAGCACCTGCTCCAGCTGCAGCGCGGTGTCGGCTTTGGCGCAGATCACCAGCACTTTTTCGTTGCGGTTGGCCAGCAGGTAATCCAGCAGCCACTCGACGCGCGGGTCGAAGTTCCACCAGGTGGCGTTTTCGCCTTCGAATTCCTGGTAGATTTGCTCCGGGTACAGCATGTCGCGCGCGCGGGCTTCGACGGACTTTTTGGCGCCCATGATGCCGGACACTTTGATCGCGGTCTGATATTGGGTCGGCAGCGGCAGCTTGATCTGGTGCAGGTTGCGGTGCGGGAAGCCCTTCACGCCGTTACGGGTGTTGCGGAACAGCACGCGGCTGGTGCCGTGGCGATCCATCAGCATCGAAACCAGCTCCTGACGCGCCTGCTCGGCGTTGTCGCCTTCGCTGTTGGCGGCTTTGAGCAGCGGCTCGATGTCCTGCTCGTCGATCAGCTCGCCCAGCAGGTTAAGCTTGTCGTCGGCCAGGCGTTCACCGCTCAGCAGCAGGGTGACGGCGTCGGCCACCGGACGGTATTTCTGCTGCTCGGCGACGAACTCGCCGTAGTCGTGGAAACGGTTCGGGTCGAGCAGGCGCAGGCGCGCAAAGTGGCTCTGTTGACCGAGCTGTTCCGGGGTGGCGGTCAGCAGCAGCACGCCGGGGATATGCTCGGCCAGCTGTTCGATCACCTGATATTCGCGGCTTGGCGCCTCTTCGCTCCAGGCCAGGTGGTGCGCTTCATCGACCACCAGCAGATCCCACTGGGCGTCCGCCAGCTCTTCCAGGCGCTGCTTGTTGCGGCGCACGAAGTCCAGCGAGCAGATCACCAACTGTTCGGTCTCAAACGGGTTGCTGCTGTCGAGCTTGGCTTCGGCGTAGCGGCTGTCGTCGAACAGCGAGAAGTAGAGGTTGAAGCGGCGCATCATCTCCACCAGCCACTGGTGCTGCAGCGTTTCCGGCACCACAATCAGCACGCGCTCGGCGCGGCCCGCCAGCAGTTGCTGGTGGATGATCATGCCGGCTTCGATGGTTTTGCCGAGGCCGACTTCGTCCGCCAGCAGAACGCGCGGCGCATGGCGCTGGCCGACTTCATGAGCGATGTGCAGCTGGTGCGGGATCAGGCTGGCGCGCATGCCGCGCAGGCCGGCGAACGGCAGGCGATACTGCTCGCTCTGGTATTTGCGGGCGCGAAAACGCAGCGCGAAACGGTCCATGCGGTCGATTTGGCCGGCGAACAGGCGATCCTGTGGTTTGCTGAAGGTCAGCTTACTGTCCAGCAGCACCTCGCGCATCGCCACGCCGCTTTCCTGAGTGTCCAGGCGGGTGCCGATATAGGTCAACAGACCGTTTTCCTCTTTCACCTCTTCCACCTGCAGCTGCCAGCCCTCGTGGCTGCTGACGGTATCGCCCGGGTTGAACATCACGCGGGTGATCGGCGAATCGTTTCTGGCATAGAGGCGGTTTTCACCGGTGGCGGGGAAAAGCAGGGTAATCATGCGCGCATCCAACGCCACGACGGTTCCCAATCCTAATTCGCTTTCCGTGTCGCTGATCCAGCGTTGACCAAGAGTAAAAGGCATATATTGTCGGCTCGATTCTTTGTAAGTAAGTCTTGTTACCGGGCGGGAAGGGCCGCGGCACCTGTACTGAACGTCTGCTAATCCCGGTTTGTTTTAAATTTGGCGGGCAATAGCCGTTCACGCCATGCAGACGTCGCGAGACGGCAGGGCTAAGCGTGGTTCAGTTTTGGGAAGGGCGCTATGGTAATGGAAGGCGGCGCGTTCGTCACCTGCAAAACCCGATGATTTTTCTTAACCTGGCGCAATCTCAAAACAGCCCCATTTGCCCGGTGACCAGCGTGGTGAAATCGTCGTGCAAGAAAGGGAGTATAGCGTCTGCCACCGGTTGCAGCTGGCGTTCGAGGTAATGCTGATAGTCGATGGGCGAATGGCGGGTTTCCAGCGGTTCCGGCCCGGCCACGGTCATCACGTAGCTGATCCAGCCGCCGTTCTGATACTGCAGCGGCCGCCCCTGTTGGCGGTTGTAGTCGTCGGCGATGCGCGCGGCGCGGGCATGCGGCGGCACGTTGCGCTGATAGTCATCGAGCTTTCTGCGCAGCCGTTTGCGGTACACCAGCTGATCGTCGAAGTCGCCGTTCAGGGTTTTGCCGACGTAATCGCGCACATAGTCCTGGTAGGGCTGTTGTTTGAAGATACGCTGATAGAGCTGCTGCTGGAACTGCTGCGCCAGCGGCGTCCAGTCGGTGCGCACCGTTTCCAGCCCTTTGTACACCATCTCTTCCTCGCCGTCGGCGCGCGCGATCAGGCCGGCGTAGCGTTTTTTGCTGCCCTGTTCGGCGCCGCGAATGGTCGGCATCAGGAAGCGGGAATAGTGGGTTTCGAACTCCAGTTCCAGCGCGTTCTCCAGCCCGAACTGCTGCTGCAGATGCTGTTGCCACCAGGCGTTGACCCGCTGCACCAGCGCCCGGCCGATCTGCGCCGCCTGCTGCTCGTCATGCGGCTGTTTCAACCACACGAAGGTGGAGTCGGTGTCGCCGTAAATCACCTGATAGCCTTCGGCTTCGATCAACTCGCGGGTTTGGCGCATGATCTCGTGGCCGCGCAGGGTGATCGACGACGCCAGCCGCGGATCGAAGAAGCGGCAGCCGCTCGATCCCAGCACGCCGTACAGCGCGTTCATGATGATCTTCAGCGCCTGTGACAGCGGCTTATTGTGCTGGCGTTTGGCGGCCTCGCGCCCCTGCCAGATCTGTTCGACGATCGCCGGCAGGCAGTGTTTACTGCGCGAGAAGCGGGCGTTGCGAAAGCCGGGCACCGAGTCGGCGTCGCTTGGGTGGCGCATGCCTTCCACCAACCCGACCGGATCGATCAGGAAGGTGCGGATGATCGACGGGTACAGGCTTTTATAGTCTAGTACCAACACCGAATCGTACAGGCCGGGTTGGGAGTCCATCACGAAGCCGCCGGGGCTATGCTCCTCCGGCTGTTCGCCGAGGTTGGGGGCGACAAAGCCCAGGCGATGCATGCGCGGCATATAGAGGTGGCTGAAGGCCGCCACCGATCCGCCGCTGCGGTCGGCCGCCAGCCCGGTGACGGTAGCGCGCTCCAGCAGGAAGTTGAGCAGGTCGGCCTTGGCGAAGATGCGCGTCACCAGCTCACAGTCCTTCAGGTTGTAGCGAGCCAGCGCCGGCTTGTCTTCCGCGAAGCGCCGGTCGATCTCCGCCATGCGTTGATAAGGATTGTCGATCGCCTTGCCTTCGCCCAGCAGTTCCTGCGAAACGTATTCCAGGCTGAAGGAGGGAAAGTTCCAGGTGGCGGATTTCAGCGCCTCGATGCCATCGATGATCAGGCGGCCGGCGGCGGCGGCGAAAAAGTGATTCTGCTTGAAACCATGCTCGCGCCATTCCAGCAGGTTGCCGCCGCGCCCCAGTCGCAGCGGGATTTGGTAGCGCTCGGCGTGCTTTTGCAGCACCCGCAGATCGAACTGCACCAGGTTCCAGCCGATGATGGCGTCGGGATCGTGACGTTCCAGCCACGCGTTCAGCCGTTCCAGCAGCTGAGGGCGGCTGGCGCAGTACTCCAGATCGAAATCCAGCGGCGTATCGCCGCCGTTGGCCGGCCCCAGCATGTAGACCTGCCGCTGGCCGCAGCCTTCCAGCGCGATGGAGTAAAGCTCGCCGTGGGCGGTGGTTTCGATATCCAGCGACACCAGTTTTAGCGTTGGGCGGTACTCTGGCGCCGGCTTCATTTGGCCGCTGAGCAACGGCCCATTGTCGTCGCCCTGGCCGTTGAACCATACCGGCGCGGTGATGAAGCGTTCCATCAGGTAGCGCTCCGGCGGGCGAATGTCGGCCTCGTAGACCGCAACGCCGCCTTCCCGCAGCAGTTTTTCCAGCTTGATGAGCTGACGGTGCTGGCGGCAGTACAGCCCCAGCATCGGCCGGTGATGAAAATCCGTCAGCGCCAGCGGTTTCAGTTCGATTTGCCGTTCTTCCCGCAGCAGCAGTTCCGCGCGCTGCCTGTGTTCGGCGGGGATAAACGCCACCGAGGTTTGCGGCGGCAGGCGCAGCTGACGCGGGCCTGCGTCGGTCGCCAGCCAAAATTCGACCTCGGTGCCGGCAGGCGTGTCGCGCCAGTGGCGAGTGAGCAGGAAACCCTGTTGCAGTGCAGTCATAACCCCTTCGTTTTCCACCGGGCGGCGTGCGCGACGTTCAGCGTGATGTCGGTTTTGGCGCTAATATAGATAAATTATAGTATGGGTTTTTATACAGTGATTGTCCATCGCCGCGCGGCGTTGCCAAATACGCATACAATTCATCGATTGACTCGCCAGCGGCGGCGCTGGAAAATCCTCCGCCCCGTTTGGCCCGAATAATCCGCAGAGGTGTAATGGAAGCCTATTTACAAGATTTGATCACCCAGTCACTGGCTTTCACCCTGATGGTCGTCCTGCTGGTCGCTTTTCTGGAGTCGCTGGCGCTGGTGGGGCTGTTGCTGCCCGGCACGGTGATGATGGCCAGCATCGGCGCGCTGATCGGCAGCGGCAAGGTGGACTTTTACTACGCCTGGGCGGCGGGCATCGTCGGCTGTCTGCTCGGCGACTGGATCTCTTATTTCGTCGGCCGCGCGTTCAAGGGGCCTTTACACCGTTGGTCATTCCTGAAGAAGAATAAGGCGCTGCTCGACAAAACCGAGCATGCCTTGCACCAGCACAGCATGGCGACCATTCTGATCGGCCGCTTCGTCGGCCCGACGCGC